>JAPLKY010000193.1 GCA_026387805.1 Candidatus Krumholzibacteriia bacterium | reverse complement strand
GGAGAATCCGCAGCGGATCCTCCAGAAACGAGTCGCTGCGGTTGACCCTGAGAAGACGCTTCTCGAGATCGGCCCTTCCGCCGAGCGGATCGACGAGGATCCGCATTCCGAGATGCAGGGCCATCGAATTGACGGTGAAGTCGCGCCGATCGAGGTCCTTCTCAACCGGCAGACGCGGATCGAATCTGACGCTGAAGTCCCGATGGGCGATTCCCGTGGAAAACTCCGTGCGCGGGAGCGAGACGTCCACCGCGCGCCCCGACGGCGGAGTGAACTTGATCACGCCGAAGGATTTTCCGACGAGGTTCACGCTCCCGAACCGCTCGAGACGCGCCACGAGATCGTCATACTCGATCCCGGAAGCGAGGTAATCCTCGTCGATGGATTCCGCAACGGCTCCCCGGAGCATTTCCCGCACCGTTCCCCCGACGAGGTAGAGATCGCAAACCTCGAGAAGATGCCGCTCCCACCTGTGAAGCTCGCGGCCGGGATCCAAAGCGGGTTGTCGATTCATAGGTTGAAACTGTATCGGAGGAGGCGCCCTCGGTCAACCTTTTAGCGACGCGCCGTCGATCGCATCCATCGTTTTCTCAGAAACCTGAAGAGACGGCCGAGCGCCCGCGCGGGAAGCACCCGAAAGACGGCTCGCCCCACCCATGAAGAGGCGGCGGCGAATTGCAGAGACAGAACCACCTCGAAGAACCGCCGGCCGGCCGTCACGCGGGGACCGGGGCGATCGTACCGCGGCACGGCGCAGCCCCACCCTTTCCACAGGCCAAGTCGCAGAAACGCTCCGGTCTTCTTGAGGTCGAAGGCGTGCGAATGCATCCGCTCCGCCGCCTCGACGGTTATCGGCTCCGCCTCGAGGACGCCCGAACGCACCGCGCCGTCGAATACGCGCTCCCCCGTCTCGGTGCGCACGAGCACGACCGACCAGCCGTCGCCGCCGCTTCCCTCCTTCGCCCATCCGTCTCCGACGGAGAGATCGGCCAGCTCGTTCGCGAGATCGATGCAAAAGAGGCATCTGCGATTGATGTAGAACGGTATGACCTGGTTGAAGTCGAGCTTCGATATCGAGCGCACGACCCCGTCGGCGGTACGGGCGACGAAAGATCCCGGCCATACTCCTTCGCGGTACGAGAGCGCGGCGACGTCCTCGGGGCGCCTGACGCCGAGCTTCTTCAGCATCACGCGCGTCGCCTCGTAGTAGAGATTGTTCCCGCAGTATATCCCGATGATCGGGGAAAGACGAATCCCTGCCGGGCGCCAGAGCGCCGCTTGGAGTTTTCTCAAACCGTGGATCTGGCAGGGAATGCCCACGTAGGCGAAGTCTCCCTTCGCGTCGCGCATCTCCCCGAGCGCCGTATTGAGCGGACTGAGATGATAGCGGCTCTGGGCGGCCGCGGCAATCTCTTCCGGGCTCGATGCGATTCTTCCCCATCCCCGCCACGGCTCTTCCCGGTGCGGCGCGAAGAGAACCGCGCCCTTCGATTCCCCGCGCCCGACGAGATCGAGGAGCATCGCCGTCACGACTCCCCCGCTCGAGCCGTTCCGCCTGATGATGGCGTCCGACGCATGAGCAAGGTATGCGCCCCGCACGACGCCGAGAAGGCGGTTCGGCACGGCGTCGCCGAACAATCCCTTCTCGAGGGGCGCGAAATCGACCGAGGCGCCCGGACAGCCGTCGAGGCACATTCCGCAGGACGTGCATGCCTCCGCCGCGACCGGCAGGCACGCGCCGAGCGGATCTCCGATCCCGAGGTTTTTTGCCGGACACGCGCCGACGCACGTCCCGCACCTCGTGCAGAGACCCGTCTCGACGACCGTCTCGATGAGTATCTCAACGGGGAGCTTTGCAGACATAGAATTGCCTTATGCCGAGCTGGGCGAACGGCCCGTCCGTGAACAGAGCGCTCAACCTCGTGTCCAGCGATTCGAAGAACGTCCCACTGAACGGCACGAAGAGCGTCCCCCGGTGCTCGAGGAGCTCGAATCCGGCCTCGCCGAGCATCCGTTTCACTACGCCCGGCGCGAGGAAACGGTGGGGGCCCTCCCCGTGATGAAATTTGAGAAGGCTATTCAGAAACGATGTCCATTCGGCGGCGCTCGGCGGAAGGCTCATCACAAGATCGCCGCCGGGAACGAGCACGCGGCGTATCTCCGCGAGGAACAGAAGCGGATCCGGCACGTGCTCGAGCGTCTCGAGAGACAGGACCGCGTCGAAGATTGATGCGCCGAAAGGTAACTCATGCAGCGAGGTTTGAATGAAGCTCTCGTTGGGATGGAACCGCGCGGCCTGGTCCAACATGCCGCGCGAAAGCTCGGCGTTAACGACCACGGCATCCGCGCACGCTCCACGCAGATAGGGAACCGCACTCCCCGTCCGCGACCACACGTTGAGCACCTTCATGCCGGGCCGAAGCGCCAATCGCCTGAGCGCCTCCCTGAATCGCTGCGTATGCATTCTCTCGACGCGCTCGTTCTCCTCCCCGTATTCTACGGCGACGCCGTCCCAGAATAGGCGCACGGCGTCCATGGTAAAGCGGTTTGCGTACTTACTCATTGATCTTCTTGCTCTTTATGAATTCATCGATGGTCTTCAACACTCGCGCCGGATTCCCCGCGGCGATACTGTACGGCGGAATATCCTTCACGACAACCGATCCCGCTCCAATAAGGCATCCCTCTCCTATCGTCACGCCGGGAAGGACAATGACATTCACACCCAGAATTGAACCCTTCCCAATATGCACTTTGCCGAAAAACGGTCCGCCGATCTTCTCCCGCAGGAATTCGGTCGCTTGCCAATGAGCCAATATAACGCAACCTCGCGAAATACCCACATACTCTTCCAATTCGACGAGCTCGGGATACATCGTATCGATTACGCAGTTGGAGAGAATGCGCACATTCCTCACGTTATGAATCTTCACTCCTCTGATCTTATGCAATATGGTGCAAAGCGTGTGCGGCCAGATCACATAGTATGCAAGGTGAGCCAGAAATCCCCTTCGAATGCCGCTCCATCGCGTGTGGCTTCTCTCCTTCATTTCTATCATCGGTGGTCTCCCTCGCTGTTCTGTGCCTCCGCGATTCTCTCCTGCTTGAAGGGCGCCGTCAACCAGCAAAACAGCCCCACTATGCCGATAATGCAGTACGTAAAAACGAACATGAACGAAAAAGCCATGGCGAGCTCCTTCGATATACCGACCCTGCCAAATATCAATATCAGAACGGCATCGCGCGTCCCGAGCCCAAGGAGCGAAACGGGAAGAAGAGAAGCGAATATCGCCGCCGAGATTGCCGCCATGAGAATCGTAATCGGAACGTCGATTCCGAGAACACGCGCCGCGACGATGAGAAACAGGTACTGGAGGACCATGGCCGCGAGCGTGAGGACGGCGATCTCCGCCGTTCTTTCTGCCGTCAGCAATCCGAAGCCGTCGAGCGCATCGCCGATGACCTTGTTCAGGCCCACGCGAAATCGGGTTGGAATGGTCGCTCTTGCGAACCTCTCGGTGAATCGCTTGAGAAGATCCCTGCGTCTCGAAACTGCAAGGATGGCCACCAGAAGAACGACAACCAGGAGCGAGCTGAGAAGGAGCTGATTCTCGAATATCCCCGGCAGGAGAAGAAGACTCACGTATCCGAAAAGAACAAGAAACGCGATATCGAGCAGCCTGTCCAGGAGAGGGCTGAAGATCGCCTTCCCCGGTTCCATTCCGGAGTTTATGAGATAGAGGCTCTTGGCGAAATCGCCGACGCGGCCCGGAGTTATCACGCCGAGATACAGACCCGCCGCGTAGATCTTGAAGGAGGAGGAAACAGGCACTTCCACTCCCTGCAAGGCGACAATGCGCTTCCAGCGGATGCTCTTTACCAGGATGAAAAGGCCCATGGTGACGAAGAAGTACGCGAGGTAGAACGCGTTGAAACGCCGGTACGCTCCCGTGACTTCCCGCACGTCGACGCGGCTCAGAATGGCGATGAACAGGGCAATGCCCGCCGCCTGGAATAGAATGCGCATCCATTTTCCGGTGAAGATTTTCATTCCGTGCCCGTGACGGTCAGTCGAAGCGTCTCTCCCGCCTGATCGCGGAGATCTGATCGGCGAGGATACCCATGAAAAAGAGTATGATGCTCGAGAGAATCGTGAGCACTCCCGTATTCGGCACCCTGCCGAAAGCGATGATGCCGTAAATGGAGAATATCGTCCCGGCCAGGAAGAGAACCAGCGATACCGGCATGAATACCTTCAACGGATTGAAAAGCACGATGACGCGGACGATAAGCATAAAAGCCCCGTAGCCGTCCCGCAGAAACGCAACGGTGCTCGCGCGCCCGATTCTCTTCTCGACGTCGATGGGGATGTATTTCACGCTGTATCCTTCGCGCAGATACGCGAGCGTGATCGTCGTCGTGAACGAGAAACCGTTCGGACAAAAATGCAGAAAGCTCCTGATCGTGCTCTTCTTGAAAACCCGGAAACCGGAGTTGAGATCGGGGATCTTGACGTCGCTCAGGTAATTGGCGACCAGGGACAGGAGCTTCTTCCCCGGCGCGCGCATGCCGACCATCTTCTTTCGCGCGCCCACGACCATGTCGTAGCGATCGGCGTCCGCGAGAAGCATTTCGATCTGCGACGCGTCATGCTGCCCGTCGGAATCCATCATGAGAACGAGCTCGTGCGAGGCGTTTCTGATCCCCGTCTTGAGAGAGGCCCCGTAGCCCTTGTTTTCCGGATGGGCAACGAGCCGCGCCCCATGTCTCGTCGCCACGTTCCCCGTGTCGTCCGTCGATCCGTCGTCGATGACGATGACCTCCCAGCCCTTCTCCCGGGCGATCGGCATGAGCCGGCCGAGGGCACGGTCGAGCCCCTCCTCCTCGTTATACGCCGGAATGATTATCGAAAGGGCGCCACGATTCATATGAATACCTCATTCTGCGAAACGAATGCCGGGGACCGGAATCGAACCGGTATGAAGCTTAAGCTTCAGCGGATTTTAAGTCCGCTGCGTCTACCAGTTCCGCCACCCCGGCACGGAGGCGATGGTAAATGAAGCCCTCCCGGCCGGCAAGCAAAAAGGACGCCAAAACCCCCGAGACCCATTCCTGTTAGAAAAGCGTGTAAATGAATGGAGCGATCGCGCTTCCCTGCGTCAATACGATCAGGGCGCCGAGCAGAAGAAGC
>JAPLKY010000277.1 GCA_026387805.1 Candidatus Krumholzibacteriia bacterium | reverse complement strand
GAATGGCGCCGGCATAGTCGGAGCACTTGAAGACCGCCGTGCCGGCGACGATGATCTGCGCCCCCTGCTCCCGCACCCGCCAGGCGTTGTCAGGCTTGATTCCGCCGTCCACTTCGATGACGAACCGGCAACCGCTCTTCTCCCTGATCCGCTTCGCCTCGCCGATCTTCGCTATCGCTTCCGCGATGAGCTCCTGTCCGCCGAAACCCGGGAAGACGGTCATGACGAGGAGCAGGTCGATGTCGGAAAGCAGGTGCTCGACCTTGGAGAGCGGCGTATCGGGGTTTATCGCGAGACCCGCGTCGCGGCCGAGCGAATGGATCTTCCTGATGATATCGGCGTGACCCTCCCGGCACGCCTCCCAGTGAAAGCTCACCGCCGAGCTCCCCGCCTTGATGAATTGCTCGATGTAGGCATCCGGGTTCAGAATCATGAGGTGCGTGATGAGCGGAATGCGGGCGATCTTCGAGATCGCCTCGACGACCATGGGACCGAAGGTGATATTGGGGACAAAATTGCCGTCCATCACGTCGAGGTGGAGGAAGTCCGCGCCGGCATCCTCGACCGAGCGTATCTCGCGCTCGAGGCATGAAAAATCCGCCGAGAGGAGGGACGGCGCGACGGCCACCCGGCCCTCATCATTCAAGCGCCGAAACGACGAGTTCAATCGTGTCTCCTTCCTTGATCTTCGCGCCCGCGGGCGGGGACTGAGAGAGAATCGCGTTCGGAAACTTCCCCTCGCCGCGCTTCCTCGATGCGGCGTGCACGACGTTGAACCCGAGCCTCTCGAGTTTGTCTTTCACGAACGGGTAATCCCTGCCGACGAGATCGGGCATGAGGTACGACTTCGGCTCGCCGGGTATCGCGACGAGGATGTCGACGGGAGCGCCGCGCGGGACCTTTGTGCCGGCCGAGGGACTCGTCGCGAGCACGGAGGGCTGCCCCTCGCCGGGAGCGAGAATCCGGACCGTGCGCCCCTTCCCGAGCCCCGAGCTCTCGACGAGAACCTCCGCCTCGCGAATCGTCTTTCCCTCAAACGAGGGCACGATCTCCATCCTGCGGCCCGAGCTCACGACGACTCTGATCGTTCTTCCCCGCTTGAGCCCCTGGCCCTGCCGCGGATCCTGCGAGATGACGTACGCTTCCGGGATCTCGTCGGAGCTGCGGCTGCCGGCGACGGCGACCTCGAGACGCTCCTTGTGGCAGACCTCCTGCGCCTGTTTCATGCTCATGCCCTCGATCGCGGGCGCGACCGCGGCGCTGCCCCGTCCGACGATGCCCGGCATGATGATGAGATCGAATATAATGACGCCGGCGAGGAAGGCCCCCGCGATCAGGAGAAGGTACAGCACGATCGCCGGGTACTGGCGTTTTCTCAGTCTATCGATCAAGCCGCCCGCCAAGGATCCCCCCCCCTTCAAGCGCGAAACCGCGGAGAAACTCCGACGCGGCGAGCGCGCGCTTCCCCTCGGCCTGGAGCGTGAGGAGCCGGACCGCGCCCCTTCCGCACGAGACGAGGATCGTGTCCCCCTTCGCCTCGAGAATGGCGCCCGGCGGCGCCCCGCGGGGGACGAGGTCCCGGGGCTCCGCCTCGTGGACCTTCAAATACGCGCCGCGGTACCGGCAGAAGCTCCCCGGCCAGGGATTCATCCCGCGGATGTGATTGTGCACGGCGATGGCGTCCTTCTCCCATGGAATGAGCCCGTCCTCCTTGCGCAGAAGGGGCGATTTGACGACGCCCTCCTCGGGCTGCGGGGCCGGACGCAGCCCTTCGCGCACGATCCGCCGCAGCGTTTCGACGAGAAGCGGAGCTCCCGCGGCCGCGAGCCGCTCCGAGAGCCGCCCCGCGTTCTCCATCGGATCGATGCCGACGACCGTCTGCAGATAGATCGGACCGGCATCGAGCGACTCGGCCATTTCCATGGTCGTGACTCCGGTGAAGGAATCGCCGTTCACGATCGCGCCGACGACGGGGCTCGCGCCCCGATACCGCGGCAGCAGCGAGGCGTGGAGGTTGATATTACCCTTCTTCGCGATGCCGAGGGCCTCTTTCGGCAGAATCCTCCCGAACGAGACGACGACGAGGAAATCGGGAGCGGCCGAGCGGAGATCGTCCAGGGCGCCGCTCTCCCGGAAATTCCCGATTATCCTCACCGGAATGGCCTTGTTCTCGGCGAGCTCGCGGACCGGAGTGGAGACGACCTTCTTGCCGCGGCCCGCGGGCCGGTCGGGCTGGGTCACGACGAGCACCGGCATGAACTCGCTCGCGGCAAGCGCTTCGAGGGAGGGCAGGGCGAAGGCGGGGGATCCGAAGAATACCAGTCGCTCCATCGCTATTTCTCCTTGCCGCCGCCGGCAAGGTTCTTGAGCTTTGCCTTGATGAGCGAACGTTTCGCGAAGGAAAGCCTGTCGATGAACAGCACTCCGTTCAGGTGGTCGAGTTCATGCTGCACGATTCTCGCGAGCATCCCTTCCGCCTCGAGCGTGCGCTCCTTCCCGTTCTCGTCCCGGTAGACGACGGTGACGCGCTCGGGGCGTTCGACGTCTCCCCTCACGCCGGGAACGCTCAGACAGCCCTCCTCGATCTTCACCGTCTCCTTCGAAGCCGCGACGATCCGGGGATTGACCATCTTGATGAGCTTCGTTGCGTCTTCCGGCTCGGGATTCACGATCGCGATCTGCTTCGAGAGGCCGATCTGCGGAGCGGCGAGGCCGACTCCCCTCGCCGCTATCATCGTCTCTTCCATTCGCTCGAAAAGCGGCTTGAGCTCGGGTCCGAACTCCTCGACGACCTTCCCCTTCCCGCGCAGCACCCGGTCCCCATATTTCCGTATGTCGAACGATTCCGCCATGCGCCACCTCTCGGAGGAACCAAACCGTCCGATGCGGCTCCGCTATTCCGCCTTTCTATCGATAACGGCGGCAACGGCGCTCTTGACGAGCTCGATCTTCACTTCTTCCGAAATCTTGAGAACGATCAGGTTATCCTTCACGTCGTGGACCGTGCCGTACATGCCGCCGGTCGTCACGATGCGGTCCCCCTTGCGCAGCGTGTTGAGCATGTTCTGATGCTGCTTCTGTTTCTTCTGCTGCGGCAGAATGAGGAGAAGATAGAAGATCACGAAGATCAGGAGAATCGGCACGAAGCTCACGAGGAGAGAAGGACCGCCCTGAGCGCCTCCCGACGGATTGTTGCTGAACGCGAAGAATAGACTGTGCATCGTTCCTCCTTTAAACGGACCCATTGTATTCGCTGCCGATCGGACTATAGGCTCGGTAGAAGCCCTCTCTCCACCGGGAAAACCTTCCTTCCCGTATAACTTGCCTCATTTCGGAGAGGAGATGCAAGTAAAAATAGAGGCTGTGATAGGTGGCGAGCCGCGGTCCCAGGATTTCTCCCGCGTTGAAGAGGTGGCGGATGTACGCGCGGCTGTAGGTCCGGCACACCTCGCAGCGGCACTCGGGATCGAGCGGAGCGCCGTCCCGGGCGTATGCCGCGTTTCTGACGACGAGCTTCCCCCGCGAGGTGAATACGCACCCGTTCCTCGCGTTGCGCGTCGGCACGACGCAGTCGAAGAGATCGATCCCGCGCGCGACCGCCTCGACGATGTCCTCGGGGTGACCGACGCCCATGAGGTAGCGCGGCTTGTCCGCGGGGAGCAGGTTCGCCGTGCGGGCGGCCGTGTCGAAGGTGTCCTTCTTCGGTTCGCCGACGGAGAGCCCCCCGATCGCGTAACCGGGGAAATCGAGGGCGACGAGCTCCCGCGCCGAGCGTTCCCTGAGATCCGGATACAGAGAGCCCTGAACGATGCCAAAGAGCACCCGCTCGTACTCCCCGCGCGTCACGCGCGCCCCGCGCGCGGCGAGACTCCGCGTCGCCCAGAGCGTCGTGCGCTCGACCGCCTTCTCGGCGCGTCCGCGATCGCAGGGATACTCCGCGCACTCGTCGAGGACCATCATGACGTCGGAACCGATGGAGAGCTGGATATCCACGACCCGTTCGGGAGTGAGGAAATGGGTGGAGCCGTCGAGATGCGATTTGAATTCCACGCCTTCGTCCCCGATCCTGTTGAGATCGGCGAGACTCAGCACCTGGAAGCCCCCGCTATCGGTGAGAACGGGACCCTTCCATCCCATGAACCGATGGATGCCGCCGGCTTCCTCGATGAGCTTCTCGCCGGGCCGCAGGTAGAGATGGTACGTGTTCGAGAGGATCATGGCGGCGCCGATCTCCTCGAGGTCCCGCGCCGAGAGGGTCTTGACCGTGCCCTGCGTGCCGACCGGCATGAACGCCGGAGTTTCGACCGGGCCGTGATCGGTCTCGATGAGACCGCACCTCGCCCCCGATGGATCGATCGATCGCAGCGTGAAACCAAACGGCATAGGCGGCACCCGCTACCGGATGAACATCACGTCCCCGTAGCTGAAGAACCTGAACTTCCTCCCGATCGCCCACTCGTACGTCCTGAGCACCGTCTCCCTGTCCGTGAACGCGGCGACGAGGAGGAGCAGGCTCGATTTGGGCAGATGGAGGTTCGTGAGAAGCGCGTCGACGATTCTGAACCGGTATCCCGGATAGATGAAGAGATCGGTCGTTCCCGCGAGATACGTCTCCCCGTCGATGACGCGCTCCTCCTGGTTCGCCAACGCGCCGGCCGCGAGCGTCTCGAGAACGCGCGTCGTCGTCGTGCCGACCGCGATGAGTCTTCTTCCCGAACGGCGGGCATCCCTGATCTCGTCCCAGTTATCCTTCCTCACGAGCGCGAACTCCGGCTCGAGCCGGTTTTCCTCGACCGTCTCGTTGGCGAGCGGACGAAACGTCCCGGGGCCGACGTGCAGCGTGACGGGCACGATCGTCACGCCCCGGCGCTTGACGTCGAAGAGAACCTCTTCGGTAAAATGGAGCCCCGCGGTGGGCGCCGCGACCGAACCGTCGCGGCGGGCGTAGATCGTCTGGTAGCGCTCGCGGTCGCGGTCGTCGTCCTCGCGCTTGATATAGGGCGGAAGCGGGACGTGTCCATGTTCCTCGAGAAACCGGTTCTCCTCGATCGCGGCGGGAAGGATCACGTGCCATTCCCCCTCGCCGGCGCTCGCGCCGATCGCGATCTCGAGCTCACCCTCCCCGACGAGCACGGACTCTCCCTCGCGGAGCTTGCTCGCCGGCCGCAGCATCGCGATCCATCGCCGGGCGGAAACGCGCCTCACGAGGAAGATTTCGACGAGCCCCCCGCTCTTTCTCCTGCACAGGATCCGCGCCGGTATGACGCGCGTTTCGTTGACGGCGAGGATGTCTCCCTCCTGGAGAAAGCGCGGAAAATTCGAGAAGAGCGTTTCCCTGATATCCCCGCCCGAGCGATTGAGGACGATGAGCCGGCTCTCGTCGCGCAGCTTCGGAGGATGTTGCGCGACGAGCTCCCGGGGAAGCTCGTAATCGAAGTCGCTGAGTTTCATGGTCGACCGGTTTTCGCGTGAGCCTCTAGAGCAGATCCGGCTGCTTGCCTCCGCCCGATTTCTCTATCCTCAGATGGCGATATCCCGCATCCGTCGCCATCCTGCCGCGCGAGGTGCGCTGGATCAAGCCTTCCTGGATAAGGAAGGGTTCGTAGATGTCCTCGATCGTTTCCGCTTCCTCGGATACGGCGACCGAAAGAGAGCTGATGCCGACGGGCCCCCCGGAAAACTTCTCGATGATCGTCGCGAGCAGCCGTCGATCCATCTCGTTCAATCCCTTCTCATCGACCTCGAGCATCCCGAGCGCGTAATCGGCGATCTCGCGATCGATTCTCCCCTTCCCCTTGATCTGGGCGAAGTCGCGGACGCGGCGCAGGAGCCGGTTTGCGATGCGCGGCGTTCCGCGCGATCGCTTGGCGATCTCGTTCGTCCCCTCGTCGTCGATCTCGATGTCGAGGAGTTGCGCGGAGCGATTGACGATGCGGACGAGATCCTCGGCCGCGTAGAAACCGAGGCGGGCGACGACGCCGAAACGGCTTCGCATGGGCGGCGTGATCATTCCCGCGCGCGTCGTCGCGCCGACGAGGGTGAACGGCTCGATCGTGATCGAATAGTGCCGCGCGTGCGGCCCCTTGTCGACGATGAGCTCGCACCGGAACTCCTCCATCGCGGGGTAGAGATGCTCCTCCACGACCCGGCTCAGACGGTGTATCTCGTCGATGAACACGACGTCGCGCTTCTCGATCTGCGTGAGAATGCCGAGAAGCTCGGCCGCGTTCTGAAACACGGGGCCCGACGTGGTCCTGATCGCGACGCCGAGCTCGTGCGCGATGATATGGGCGAGCGTGGTCTTCCCGAGGCCGGGCGGGCCGTAGAGGAGCACGTGATCGAGAGGCTCGCCGCGCTGCTTCGCCGCCTCGATGAAGACGGTGAGATTCTCCTTCACCTTCGACTGCCCGACGAACTCGTCGAGCGTTTTCGGCCTGAGCCTCGACTCGGACTGGACCTCGTCCGGCGTCACCTTCGGATCGGTGATGAAGCTCGCAGGCGCCTTATCGATTCCCTTTCGCTCCATCGTCTATATCGCCTTCAGCGCCTCCCGCACGAGATCCTCGACGCGGTACGCGGCTCCGAGCGCCGATACGTTCACCCGTTCGAGCGCCTTGATCGCGTTCGCCCGCGAGAGACCGATCGATTCGAGGGCGGTAACCGCCTCCTCGAAGAGCTCGCGCGGCATGCCCGCTTCCGCGGCGGCCACCGCGGGGAGATAGCGTTCGAGCTCGATCTTGTCCTTGAGCTCGAGAATGATCCGTTCCGCGGTCTTCTTCCCGATTCCCGGGATGGAGACGAGCGACTTGGCCTTCTCCTCGTGGATGATGCGGGCGAGCTCGCCGGCGCCGGTGAGCGCGAGGACCGAGAGCGCGAGCTTGGGCCCCACGCCGCTCACGCCGATGAGCATCCGGAACAGGTGCCGCTCGTTTTCGTCGGGAAAGCCGTAGAGCGCGAGCGTATCCTCGCGGACGTGGAG
>JAPLKY010000092.1 GCA_026387805.1 Candidatus Krumholzibacteriia bacterium | reverse complement strand
GAGCTGCGCGGCCTCGTCGCTCTCGAGCCGACTCTTCCCTATACCTTCAATCAGTGCGAGGCCTACACCCGCGAGATCGTCGCGAACGTCGAGGCGCGCGGGGTCGCGCTCGGGCCGCGGCATGCGTTTCTCCTCGAGCGCCTCGTGAAGGAATTCGTCGAAATGCGCGATCGGCCCGAGGACCGGTGGAGCAAGCCGGTGTATACGTACCGGGAGGATGAGCGGTTCGCCGCCTTCGACGTGAGCGTCGGCGCCTCGCTGGAAAGGAATCCCGATCAGAAGAAGGGGGAGGCCGACGGCCTCGCCCTTCCGCGTATCCTCGTGGGATTCGGGCACAACGTCACCCTGGAGACGAGCTGCCGGCTGGTCATGGCGCCCGAGCGGGGGAACAACGTATCGGATGAGAAGCCGAGCGCGCGGCTCAGGAGCTACCGCGGAGTTACGGCGGAGTACGAGCGGGCGCTTCTGGACGCGAGCGGCTCCCGGTGGAACGCGCGCCTCGGGCGGGAGTATCTGCACTGGGGAAGCAACTTGCGCGAGGGCCTCATCCTCTCGCGGACCGCGGGATCGCTCGATCACTTCGGCGGGCGAATCGAGCTCGGGCGCTTCGCTCTCAGCACGTTCCAAGCGGTCCTCGGCTCGGAATCGAAGAGGCGCTTCGCGGGGCACCGCCTCACGGTGGCGCTTCCCAAAGGCATATTCGTCGGGGTGGCGGAGACGGTCGTTTACGTGGGGGATATGGATTACAAGTATCTGATGCCTCTCGGCGTCTATTATGCGCAGCAGTTCAACGAGGGAACCAACAAGGATAATGTCCTCTGGTCGGTCGACTGGAAGGTGCCGCTTCGCCGGGGCTTGATGTTTCTCGGGGAATTCCTGATAGATGATTTCCAGTACGAGCGCGGCGAAAATGCCGGCCCCGACAGGCTCGGCCTCTCTCTCGCGGCGGACGCGCTCCTCATGATCGCGGGGAGGGAGCTCGAGCTCTCGGGGGGATACACGTTCGTGGATAAGTACACGTACGGCCATTCGAGCTGGACGCAGTACGTCGCGGGCGACGGCGACGCGAGGATGAATCGTCTCCTCGGCTCTCCGATGGGACCGGACGCGGATCGTGGTTTCGTCAAAGGGACATTCGGCGTGAGCCGACGCGCTTCGCTGACGATCGAGGGCGTCGGGACGAGATACGGGGCCGGAAGCTCGCTCTGGAACGAGTATCTGCTCGATTGGAGATCGGGCATGGACAACGATCCCGCCTTCCCGAGCGATCCGGTCCTGCACGTGAAATATCTATCCGCGAGCCTTCGCTATGACTTGAATCACGGATCATATATCTCGGCAGGCGCGTGGATGCGGTATCGCGACCGGGGCGCCGATAATGTCCACGGCAGAGAGAACCTCGGCTGGCTCGAGGTCGTGCTGGATCTCTGATGCGTAAAGTCTTGAGCCTCATAATCGTGATGCGACCCCACAACGTCGCGGCGGCGGTGCTCTCCGTCGCGGTCGGCTTCGCCATGACCGGCTCGACGCACTGGCCGTGGCTGGTTCTCGCGGCGGCCGCCTTCGCCACCGCGGCGGGCAACACGATCAACGACATCTACGACGTGGACATCGACCGCGTGAACAAGCCCCGTCGGCCTCTCGCCGCGGGGGCGCTGAGCATCAACGCCGCAATAGGGCTCTACGCATCCTTCTTCGCCGCGTCCGTTTTCCTCATGCTCTTTCTTCCGGGAAACGCCGCCGTATGGATCGGCGTCTGGATCGTGCTTCTCCATGTCTACAGCTGGCGGCTCAAGAGAATGTACCTCGCGGGGAACATTCTCGTCTCCGCCGTCGCGGGCTCGGGATTTCTGCTCGGTGCCCATGCCGGGGGGCACGTCATGGCGGGCGCGATCCCCGCGGCATTCACCTTCTTCTTCGTCATGGGGCGCGAGATCGTGAAGGACACGGACGATATCGAGGGGGACAGGGCCTGCAAGGCGACGACCTTCCCGATCGTTTCGGGGCGCCGCGCGGCGCTCACGACGGCGCTCGCGATATTCCTCGCGCTGTGCATCTCGATTCCCGTGCCGTCTTTCATCGGGATGTACGGGATGGCCTACGCGCTCATCATGCTGCTCGGCGTCGTGCCGATTCTCCTGATATCGATAGGGATCATTCTCAGGAGGCGCTCGCTCGGGACCGTGAGCATGCTCCTCAAGATCGGAATGTTCTTCGGCTGCGTCGCGTTCTGGTTCGGTCCTCGAGGATGAACGGGGACGCGATCAAGGACGGGATATAATGAACATGAGCTTGTGGATCGTCATTCTCCTCGCCGTCGTCCAGGGGCTCACGGAGTTCTTCCCGGTGAGCTCGTCGGGGCACCTCGTCATGCTTGAGGCGCTCTTCGGAACGCGGGAGGGGAGCGCGGGGACAGGACTCATGTTCGAGATAGCGGTGCATATCGGGACACTGGGCGCCGTTATCATTTTCTACCGCAGGAAGGTTATGCTGCTCTGCAAGGCGCTCCTCGCCTCGATCTTCGCCGGCCGGGGCGGCTACGATAGATATCGAAACGAGCTGCGTTACATTGGGCTCGTCATTCTCGGAACGATACCTGCTGCGATCATAGGCGCCCTCTTCAGTGATCAGATCGAAACGACATTTGACTCGCCGAGCCTCTCCGCGGCTTTCCTCGTCGCCACGGGGATCTATCTCCTCATGACGAGGATGCGCGCCATTCGAGGGAGTCTCGGGTGGCAATCCGCTCTCATCATCGGGGTGGCCCAGGCGATTGCGATACTCCCCGGCTGCTCGCGGAGCGGCTGGACGATTGCGACGGGGCTCCTCCTCGGCGTCGGTTTCGCCGAGGCGGCCGAGTACTCGTTCATGCTCTCGATTCCCGCGATCCTCGGGGCGCTCGTGCTGACCCTTGTGAAGGAACCGGGGGTATTGAGCCCCGGCTCGCTCGCGCCGCTTGCGATCGGCGTCGCGGCGGCGTTTCTCGCCGGCCTCGTCGCCCTCAAGCTCCTCATCGGGATCCTGAACCGGGGGGCCTTCCATCGTTTTGCCTACTATCTTCTGCCGGTGGGGATTGCGGCGTTCATCTATTTCCGGTTCCTCGCTTGATCGGACTGCCATGAGCGCATCGGATGATTCCTCCAAATACCCGCACACGAACACCGGCGTGGAGGCAGTATCCT
>JAPLKY010000003.1 GCA_026387805.1 Candidatus Krumholzibacteriia bacterium | reverse complement strand
AAGGGAACCGCGGGTTTTGCGCGGTAGCGCGTGAGGAGACTGAGCCTCTTTCCCACGCCCCCCGCCAGAATGAAGACGACCGTCCTGTTCAACGTCACCTCCGCGTTCCGATACAGGCATGCGGCTCCACGAGCGTTCCCGCCCGCACTCCCGCGCCCTGCGCGACGCGCGCCCCGCGTCCCAGAACGGCGATCCCGCCCGTTTCATCGTGGGACCGCTTCGTTCCCCGCGCCCCCGCCGCCGCCCCCCCGCGCCCTTGCCCGCCCACCGTCGCTTCGCTCCCGATCACGACGAATTTATCGAGGATGGCCCTCGTCACGCGCGCTCCCCTCCCGATGCGCGAATAGGAGAACACGATGCTGTCCTTCACGGAAGCGCCTTTCTCTATCTTCACTCCGGGAAAAAGAATCGAGCCGGAAACGCGTCCCTTCACGACGCAGCCGTCGGCCACGATCGAATCGCTCACGCGGGATCCATCGGCGCATCGCGCGGGAGGAAGCTCGCTCCCCATCGTGAAGATCGGCCAATCGGGATCGGTTATGAGAAGCCGGTTTCGCAGGAGCTGAAGCGACGACCGGTAGTAGCTCCGGATAGAGCCGATATCCTCCCAGTAACCGTCGAACGGGTAACCCGCCACGCCTCGGCGTTTGAGAAGCGGAATGACGATATCGAACACGATGCTGGGCTTTCCGGGACCGAGCGCATCGAGCAGGAAATCACGCTGGAATACGTAGATCCCAAGCGACGCGCAGCGAAAGGTGGAAGCGGCCGGCTTCTCTCGAAACGCCGTTACGAGCCCTTCCCGCGAGCACCGAACCATGCCGAACCGGGACCGCTCGCTCGCCTGAACCTCCTTGATCGCGAGGGTGACGGGCTTCCCCTTTTCGATGTGGTGCCGAAGCAGCGGCTGGTAGTCCATCATATAGATCTGGTCGCCGGAAAGGACAAGGATCGTATCGGCCCTCGAATTCTTGATGAGATCGATATTCTGGTAGAGCGCGTCCGCCGTGCCGAGGTACCAGGTCGCGGCTTCGCCGTTATGCGTCGGCTGGAGTATATACACGCCGCCCGTCTTGCGGTCGAGATCCCATGGTCTTCCCATGCCGATATGATCGATGAGCGACTTCGGCGAATACTGGGCCAGCACCGCGATCTCGTGCAAACCCGAATGAACGCAGTTGCTCAGGCAGAAATCGATGACTCGATAGCGGCCCCCGAACGGCACCGCGGTCTTCGCCCGATGACGCGTGAGCACCGAAAGCTCCGCCCCGGTGCCGCCGGCGAGTATCAGGACAAGGGCTTTCAAGGATTTCCGATTCCCCTGTATCGTTCCATTCCGTTCATGAAGATATGCTTCATCGAGCGGCTATCAGCGAAACGCGATGGGTCATGTCGAATTCATCATGATGGAGCAGCGCGTAGTCGAGTCCGAGCGACATACCCCAGGGCCCGAAATCGCGAAGCATGATACCCATCCCCGCCGTCGGGCGCCCCATATCGAGCCCCCCGCGCAAGGCAACGATATCTCGGATGAGAATCTCGGCGCCGAGATGAAAATCGACGCTCGCGCTGCCGATCCAGAACTGCGCCGCGCCGCGCCTGTTCTCGTAGCGGAAGTCGCCATCGACCGCCAGAACAACCGTGCTGCCCATCCCCTCGAACCGGAACGGATACGCGCAGCCGAGCTTGAGCGCCGGATAGATGAACTCGCGTTCCCCGGTGCTCCAGCCGATGTACGTTCCCGTCGCGTCCTGGAGCTTCACGCCGACGGCAAGATCTCTCCACGCCTCGCGCTTGAGAAGCCCGAGATCGAGCCCGATGCCGAAACTGCTGACCCCGGTAATCTGATCGTTTCGAATGATCTTGACGTTCGCGCCCGCCGATCCGAACCTGAACCGTTGGGCGTAGGATACAAGGGCGGCGACATCGTTCGCGCTCTCGTACCGGATATCTCCGGCGCCCAGGTTCAATCCCTCCGCTTGCGGACCGTACGGTTCATATACGTCGTCGCCGTCCGAATTCGTGATCATGCCCGGCTTAAGCAGGATGACAGGAATGTCGGGGATTCCCATGTGGATGATCGATATCCCCCATGCCGATTCCCCCGGTTTTATCGGAAAAGCCGCCGAGAAAAAATTATAATCGATGAGGTCGCCGAACTGCTCGGCGTGCATGAGGACGGCTTCCCAACCTCCGCGATTCTCCCGGGAAGAGACGTCGACGAGCCCCGCGGGATTCCAGAACGTCGTCGTGGCGTCGTTCGCCACCGCGATGAAGGTGCCTCCCATTCCCATGGCCCGCGCTCCCCCGCCGAGGGCCATGAATTCCCCCGCATACTTCGCGGCATGGGATGCCGATGGAGAGACCAGGAGAACGAGGCAGGTGCCTATGATGAAACGGCGCATCGGTTCCTCCGATTTCCCAGGGGATTATGCAGATAGCCCATCGTCATACATGCGGGTCGGTGCCGTTCGTTCCTTGCTCCTTTAGAATTATAACAAGTGCAGGCCCATAATTCAAATCGAATCGAAGCTTTCAGCCGAGCTTGTATCTCCTGATCCGCCGGTACAGGGTGCGCTCGGAAAGCCCGAGCTGCCTCGCGGCCTTGCGCCGGTTCCCCCCGTTCGCTCCGAGTGCCTCCTGTATGGCGCCGCGCTCCATCTTCTCGAGATTCCGGGGCTTCTCGGCGTCTGTTTCCTTGACCTCCATGAGCCCCCGCCACTTCGCTCCCATCGGCATCCGCTCCCCCTTGAGGATTCCCAGAACCTCCTTGATGTCGTTATGCAGGGAGAGCAGCGAATTGAGGATGAGCTCACGCTCGATCTCCTCCCTGCTCTTCGGCACGTGTACGGGAAGATCGGGGAACGTCTGGGGGGCGCTCTTCTCCTTCAACCGGTTTTCGACGTCAACCGCGCGGATCGTCTGATCCCTGCTCATGATCGCGAGATTATCGATGACGTTGGCGAGCTCCCTCACGTTGCCCGGCCAGGGGTAGCTCATGAGCAGATCCATTCCCTCCTTCTCGATGCCCCGAATTCTCCTGCCGTGCTTTGCGCCGGCCTGCGCGAGAAAGAAGTGGACGAGGAGCGGAAGATCGTCCGGCCGCGCCCTGAGCGGCGGTATCCTGATCTGCACGACTCTGAGCCGGTAGTACAGATCCTTTCGGAATTCGCCCCGCTCGACCGCGGCGTCGAGCGCGCGGTTCGTTGCCGCGACGATTCTCACGTCGGAACGAACCCGCTCGGAGCCTCCGACCCGCAGGAATTCCCCGGTCTCGATGACGCGAAGAAGGCGGACCTGCATGTTGAGCGACATCTCGCCGATCTCGTCCAGGAAGAGAGTTCCTCGGTTCGCGCGCTCGAAGAGCCCCTGCCTCTTCGCTATCGCCCCCGTGAACGATCCTCGTTCGTGGCCGAAGAGCTCGCTTTCGAGAACGCCCTCGGCGAGAGAGCCGCAATTCATCGCTTCGAAAAGCCGCTCCCGGCGTTTGCTGGCGAGATGGATCGCGCGAGCCATGAGCTCCTTACCGGAACCGCTCTCCCCTTCGATGAGAACGGGCACTTCCGTGGGAGCTACCCGGAGAAC
>JAPLKY010000308.1 GCA_026387805.1 Candidatus Krumholzibacteriia bacterium | reverse complement strand
GCGCGCCCTGCGAGCGAGCACCTGCGGGGTGCAACCAGCGTCAGGACCCGCGTATCGGGCTCGTGTGTGCAGTGCGCATGGGCGACAGGACCCGCGTATCGGGACGGAGGCCGCAGGGCATTGGGCGATGGACATTCCCGCGACGAGCGCATTGGAGGCCCTGCGACTGCGCGCGGAGCGGGAATGTCCGTCGCCTGCGGGCGTTACTTCGCCCGTCCGAGCTCGATCCCGAGCGCCTCGGCCGTCCGCACGAGCTGCCCCCTCGGATCGACGCGCTTGATCCCGTGTATCGCCGCCGTGATCGGCACCGATTCGATCCGCCTCCCTTTGAGACACACCATGTGGCCGAATTTCCCCGCGGCGATGAGATTCACCGCCTCGACGCCGAACCGCGTCGCGAGGATCCGGTCGAAGGTCGTCGGCATGCCTCCCCGCTGCAGGTGTCCGAGCACGGCGACGCGGGTCTCGAGGTTCGTGCAGAGAGAGATCTTGTCGGCGACCCATTTCCCGATCCCGCCGAGGCGTCCGGGGGCGCCGTCCATGCCGGGCTGTTTCTCGTAGATCTTCTCTCCGCTCGCGGGGCTCGCCCCCTCGGCCACGACGACGATGCTGAAGCGGCTCCCCGTCCGCTTGCGCTTTTCGATGTGCTCGCAGATCCTGCCGAGGTCGAAGGGAATCTCGGGAAGGAGGATCACGTCGGCGCCTCCCGCGATTCCCGCCTCGAGGGCGATCCATCCGCAGTCCCGCCCCATGACCTCGAGGGCGAGAATGCGATGATGGCTCTCGGCGGTCGTATGGAGCTTGTCGAGGGCGTCGGTCGCCGTGTTGACGGCACTGTTGAATCCGAAGGTCACATCGGTCGCCTCGAGATCGTTGTCTATGGTCTTGGGCACCCCGACGACCTTCACTCCCTTTTCGAAGAGCGCCTGCGTGATCTTCATCGTGCCGTCGCCGCCGACCGCAACCAGACAGTCTATCCCCATCTTTTCTATATTCCGAACGATCTCGTCCGTGACGTCCTTGAAGACCGTCATGCCCTCCTCGAGCACCGGGTAGTGGAGCGGGTTCCCCCGGTTCGAGGTGCCGAGGATCGTCCCCCCGCGCGCCTGGATGCCCCGCACGTCGTGGGAGTAGAGTCTTCGATTGGCGTCGATCTTGAGGAGGCCGTCGAATCCATCCTGGATGCCGAGCACTTCCCATTGGTGCTCGAGGATCGCCGCGCGCACGACTCCGCGTATGACGGCATTGAGTCCCGGGCAGTCGCCGCCCCCCGTGAGTATCGCGATGCGTTCGAGCCGGCTCGGGCCGGACGATGCCGGGCGCTTCGTTTCCCTCTTTGTCTTCCGCTTTGCATCAGCCATTGAAATGAGTCCTTTCGGGAAATGGCTCCGTTCTGTAGAATCCCCGCTGTCCATGATATTCGCAACGGGGCGATCATGGTAGGCAAAAAAGAGAGGGTACGATGACGGGGAGGTCTCGATCGATGGCGCGATTTCTCGCGGCGGGAGTCATGATTCTCGCGCTCGCCGCCTGCTCGAGGCACTCCGATACCGGCGACCGTTCGGCTCCCGCCATGAGCGAACGGCAGCGAGACAGCGCGATCGCGAGGTCGCCTCTCCCCGGAGCGGGGACGGTCGGGAAGGCGCTCGCCGCCTCCGACTCGGCCTCCGCGCGGGCCGCCAGGATCGATTCGCTGCTTCGCTGAACGGGGCGACGGCGCAACGCAAGCGCAATCATAGGATTGCGGATGACGCCGTCACCGCCCCGTTTCTTGCCCCCGGCATAATGATTTCTTGACGCCACATAGAGAATCTGCTATTTTTCGCTTTCAAAACTTGCATCGGAGCAGTACATTACACGGAAATAAGGATTCGCATAGCTGCTTTAGCATATTGGCGAAAGGAGGTGTACAAAACAATGAGGACTATAATTATTCTGTGCCTGGCTCTCTTGATAGCGCTCTCTTTCGGCTGCTCGAAGAAGAAAGAGGAGGCGTATCACGACATCTCCTTACTCGTACGAGTACAATGGTGTGATCTACTATTTCGCGACTGCCGAGAACATGGAGACGTTCAAGGCCGATCCGGCGAAGTATATCACTCCGGCCGAGGCTCCGGCCGCGGCTCCGGCCACCACGCCCCAGGACCAGTAATGGGCTGAGGGCATGGTCCCGATCCGGACAAGGCGATCCGTCTTGCATTATGCAAGAGGATTGCAGATAGAGAGATAAAGCCCCCATTCGGGGGCTTTTTTCATGGGCGTCCGATGCCCGCCTGTTCCTCTTTATTCCTCTTTCATCCCTGTTTTTTCGCGACGGCCGCAACTCTTTGCGGAATAGCTCGTTGCGCGACGCTGTGACCTTCGTCCCATCTGCGCCCCCGCCATCCGCGGCCCGGCCGGGGGACTTTGGTCCCACCCCTTGGAACGCCCCTTGCCCCGCGCCTGCCTCGAGAAAGTATTTCCGCGTGTTCTCTCCCCCGCCGTCTCCCCGACGGCGGTGCGCCGAGAACGCACATGTTTCCTTAACGGGTCCTACCAGGAGGGACTGCTTGAAGCGTCGCGCACCGGCAACAAAACACTCTTGGAGGAATGAAGAAGGAGGGATCGGCAGATGAGAACGAGCCTCACTACTGCGGTTCTTCTCGTGATCCTTGTTGTGGGCTCCGCTTCCGCTTTCGGCGGCCCGAATCTCGCCGGAACGATGGAAGCCCGCAAGATCGTCATGGGAAAAGAGAACCGGGAGATTGCGGTATCCGCTGACAAGGTGAAGCCCCAGGACAAGATCGAGTATACGCTGCGTTACCGGAACGTCGGCGACGCTTCGGCGTCCGGGGTGAGCCTCGTCGGTCCGATACCGGCCGGCACCGTGTATCTGGACAAGACGGCAACCGAGAAGGACGCGATGCGTCCGCTCTTCAGCATCGATGGAGGAACGAGCTTCCACGAGGCGCCCGTCACATACGTCGTGAAGAACGAGAGCGGGGTCGAGGAGCGCAAGATCGCGACGAGCGATATGTACACGCACGTCATGTGGGACGTCGCGAGCGTTCTCGACGCCGGCAAGGAAGTGGCGGTCTCTTACCGCGTGCAGGTGAAGTGAGCGGCTCGAGATGATAGATAGCGATCCAAGGCATGGACTCCACGAAGGATGGTGGTCTCAGATGAGTAAGACGCGTTTCACGATTTTCACGGTAGTCCTCGCGCTCGCCGTGCTCTTCGTCTGCGCAGCGGCGCAGGCGCAGACGCCGGCCGGCACGACGATCCGGAACCAGGCCTCGGCCCGGTTCCAGGATCTCTCGGGCAACTCCTACACCGCGACCTCGAACGAGGTCACGACGATCGTTCTGCCCGTGTTCGGCGTTTCGATCCTCCCGGACGATTCGGGGGAGACGCCCCCGCTCGCCCCGGCGATGATGCAGAACGCGATTCCCGGGCAAACGATCTACTACAGCTATAATCTGACGAATACGGGTAACGACGCCGATACCTACGCGTTGCTGCCGCTCCTCGACGCCGCGAACACGACGATGACCCTCGGCCTCGGGAGCATCACGATCTACAACGACGTGAACGGCAACGGCGTGCTGGACGGCGGCGAACCCGCCATCTCTTCCGGTGGGGCGCCGGGGAACCTCGGTCCAATCGCTGCCGGTGCGACAGTGAACATCCTGGTCTCCTACCAGGTTCCCCCGGCCGCCCTCGCCGGCGAAGCGGCATATGTCGGCGTTCAGGCGACCTCCGCCGGAGATCCGACCCGAATCGACACGCGCAACTATCATTTGACGACCGTCGTAAGCGACGCGTCGCTCACCGCGACGATGTCCGGACTTCCGGCGAACGTCGATCCGAGCAATGTGATCACCTATGCGATCAACGGCTCCAACGTGGGCACCCAGGCGGCGCACGGCGTGACCGTCGCGTCCGTCGGCCTCACGGGCGTTTTCATGTACGACGTGCTTCCGACCGACCCGACGACGGGTCTTCCGCTCGCCCTCTCCGGCGCCCCCTCGGGCGCCCCGGCGGGCGGAACGGTCTTGTACTTGCCCACGGGAAGCGTCATGGTCGGTTCCCCCGAGACATGGGCATGGCAGGCCGTAGCGGGTGCCGGCGATCTCGCCGTCGCGTACGTCGCCGGCGGCGACCTCGCCGTCGGCCAGTTCTACAACTTCACCTACGATCTCGTCGTGCCGTCGACGATGCGCGCGGGCATCATCAATAACAGCGGCGCCGTCGCGTACGTGGACAACAATCCCGGCACACCCAACCCGACGATCGTCACGACGAACAACACTCAGATCACCGTGAACGGGATCGCGAACGTGCTCGTCGGCCCGGCCGGTCAGCCCGCCGCGGGTACTCCGCCGAACTTCAACGACGATGTTCAGGCCGTGCCTTTGGCCTACGCGAACACGACCGTATCGTTCACGAACACCGTGAGGAACGACGGCAACGCGGCCGACGCGCTCAATATCGCGCTTGACGCCGCGTCGACCATTCCCGGTGGATGGAGCGTCCTCTTCTTCCGGAGCGACGGAGTCACGCCGCTCACCGATACCGGAACGGACGGCATTCCCGACGTCGGTTCGCTCAACCCGGGCGCGACGAGAGACTTCATCGTGCGCATCATTATACCGGGCGGCGCGGCCGCCGGCGGCCCGTATGACGCGATCGTCCGCGCGAACTCGACGAACACTCCCGCCGAGTTCAACCTGACGACCGACCGGATCACCCAGGTCCAGTCGGCGGCCGTCGACATCGGCAACTTCGACGGCGTACCCGGCACGAACAACGTCCCCATCAACAGCAACGCCAATCCGGGCACGAACGTCGACTTCGCCCTCGATGTGATCAACACGGCCGGCTCGAACGACAACTACTCGCTCACCTCGACCGCTCCGGGCGGCTGGGCCGTGACGTACTACAACGACGTGAACGGCAACGGCATCCTCGATCTGCCCGAGCTCGCCCCGATCGCGGGGATCGGCCCGGTCAATGCCGGCAGCGAGGCGCACGTCATCGCGCGCGTAGCGGTCCCCGGCGGCGTCGGCCCCGGCGTGAACAACGTCACGTTCCGCGCGACCTCCACGAACAATCCGGCCGTATTCGACCAGATCACGGATACCGTAACGATCCTGACGGCCGCATCGGTCGATATCGCTCCGAACCGCAACGGCACGGGCACCGCGGGCGGGACGGTCCGTTACCAGCATACGGTGACGAACACCGGCAACGTCAGCGATACGTTCCTCCTGAGCGCCGTGAGCTCCAACGCCTGGAGCTACGCGTTCTTCGATCTCGCGAATAATCCGATAGCGGCGGTCACCCTGAACGCCGGCGCCTCCCAGGACGTCGTCGTGCAGATCTCGATCCCGGGCGGCGTGCCGCTCGGAACGGTTGAGACCGGCGCGGTCAGCGTCACGGGCAACGGCACGGGCGCGACCGACGCGGTCACCGACGTCACCACGATCGTGGCCGGAAACCTCGTGCTCGTGAAATCGGTCAACCCGGCCGGCGCGCAGCTGCCGGGCACCGAGCTCACGTACCGGACCGATTATTCGAACGTCGGCGCCGCGGACCTCACCGCGATCGTCGTCTACGACGCGATTCCTGCCTGGACGCAGTACCGCGTCGGCTCCGCCACCCAGGGAACTCTCGCGGTCGGCATCACGGCGATCGTGATCGAGTTCTCGAATGACGGAGGCGCGACATGGGCCTATGCGCCGGTGGGCGGC
>JAPLKY010000323.1 GCA_026387805.1 Candidatus Krumholzibacteriia bacterium | reverse complement strand
GGTGCGAATTCAGTTTCGGCTTCTCCATGATTTCCTCCAACGTTACGCAAAAAGATTGCTGATCGATTCTCCCGTATGGATCCGCCGTATCGCCTCGCCGAGGAGAGGCGACACGTCGAGAACCTTGATCTTGCTGCACGGCAACCCGTCCTTGACGGGAATCGAGTTCGTCACGATGACTTCCTCGATCGGCGATTTCTCGATCTTCTCGAACGCCTGCCCGGAAAAGACGGGGTGCGTGGCGGCGGCGATGATCTTCCGCGCGCCCGCAGCCTTCAATACCTCGGCGGCCTGGGTGATCGTTCCGGCCGTGCTGATGATATCATCGAGGATGACGATATCGCTCCCGGCGACCTCGCCGATGATATTCATGACTTCGGATTGATCCGCGGTGGCCCGCCGCTTGTCGACGATGGCGAGGTTGGCGCCGAGGCGCTTCGCGAAGGACCTGCCCATCTTGATGCCGCCGACGTCGGGCGAGACGACCGTGATGTTCCGCATTTTCATCCCCCGAATATATTCAAACAGCACCGGCGCCGCAAAAAGATTATCGACCTGGATGTCGAAAAATCCCTGAATCTGCGCCGCGTGAAGCTCGAGGGCGAGGACGCGATCCGCGCCCGCGGTCGTGATGAGATTCGCGACGAGCTTCGCCGATATGGGGACGCGGGGTTGATCCTTGCGATCCTGCCGGGCATAGCCGTAATAGGGAATGACCGCGGTCGTCCGGTGCGCGGAGGCGCGGCGGCACGCGTCGATGATGAGGAGAAGCTCGAGCAGGTTGTCCGCCGGCGCGAAGGTCGACTGAATGATGAAGATATCCCTGCCTCGGATATTGTCCTGGATGCGCACCTTGAGTTCGCCGTCGGAGAAATGCCCGATCTCGACCTCGCAGAGAGCGACCTGCAGATACTCCGATATCTTCTTTCCGAGTTCGGGATTCGCCGTGCCCGCGATCAGCTTGAGCTCATAGTACATGCCGGTTCCCTCCATAAAAGTAAGGTGACCGACGAGGTCACCCTTCCAGCAACCATTGTGGTTGGGGCGGGAGGATTCGAACCTCCGATCCAGGATCCAAAGTCCCGTGTCTTGCCGCTTGACGACGCCCCAGCCGATATTCGGAGCCCGTATGTTCCTCGATCAATCCTTCGCAATCTCCACGCCCGCCTCGGCTGCCATCTTCTCCTTTTCCGTATGATAGGCGGCGATCACCTTTTGCTCCATCCACGAGCGAGTCTCGTTGTTTATCGGATGGGCGATATCCTGAAAAGTCCCGTCGGGCCGTTTGCGGCTCGGCATGGCGACGAATACGCCTTTTGCGCCTTCGATAATCTTGAGCCCCCGGATCACGAAACGATTATCGAGCGTGATGCTGGCAAAGGCTTTGAGCTTGTTGTCCGTCCTGAGCGATATCCGAATCTCGGTGATTTCCATGTTCCCCCCCTAGACGATTAGCTCGACCGCTCCGTTCCGGAAATATGGATGGCCTGCTCTACGGGTTGAACGAGTCGAGTGAATAATCCTTCGCTGTTGAAACGCTCGCCAACCTCCCTTGCTCTGCTTTCCACTTCAAAAACCGCAAAACAGGCGGAGCCGCTCCCGCTCAGGGAACTCAAGACCGGCTTCTCGTCTCTGAGAGCCGAAAGAATCCCCGAGACGCCGGGATAATGCTCTACCACACCTGCTTCAAAACTATTTCGAGTTTCAAGCCGAACGGCTGGAAACCTCTGTATTCCTTCAAGTAACGTTGTAAGTGTAGCTCTGCCTTCGCCCCTTGTCAATATTAAATTGAAATTCTGATAAGCCCAACTCGTAGAAACAGTTACGTCCGGTTTTACGATCAGAATCCAACCTCCGCGCAACCCCGGCGCTCCTTCGAGCAGCTCCCCTCTGCCGCGGCCGATGGCGGGGCTCCCGAAGATGAAGAACGGCACGTCGCTCCCGAGAGCCAGCGAGAGCTTCCGCAGCTCATCATTCGAGAAACCGCAGTGAAGAAGCTCATTCACGGCAAGCAGCGTGGCCGCGGCGTCCGAGCTCCCGCCGCCGAGTCCAGCTCCCGACGGGATCCCCTTTGTCACGCCGATCCGCACGCCGCCCTTCGTCCCGGAGCTCTCGAGAATGAGCTTGGCGGCCCGGTGGCAGAGATTCTCCTCGTTCCAGGGAATCGATGCATCGTCCCCCACGACCTCGATCCCGGCCGGCGCCTTCTCGAACGTGAGCTCGTCCCAGAGGGACACGGGCTGGTAGAGGGTTTCGATGTCGTGGTAGCCGTCTTCCCGACGGCGAAGGACATCGAGATAGAGGTTGATCTTGGCCGCGGCAAGAGCTTTTATCATACCCTCAAGCCTATGTGCGGACGAATCCGGAGCGCGGCGTCACGAGCGTCCCCGATACTCCCGCCAGAGTCTTCCCCACTCCGTCCGGTTGAACCGCGCGATCTTCCGGCGCCCGATCGTCGGATACCAGATTGCGTCGTGATAGATATTCGACGCGAGCGGCGCCCAGAAGGCGAGAGGCGAATGGAGCGCCAGTTTCTCGAGAAAACGGAGCGGTCCGAGGCGAAGCATCTGATCCCCCCAGATGACGAAACTCCGCTTCGTTTTGAAATGAAAGTTGAGCGCGCCGATATCTTCTCCCGCGATCTCGATCTTCTCGATCCGCGCCTCTCCGAGGCCTCGCTCGGTCGCCATGCGGAGGTACGGGATCGACATCGGATCGAAGCCCATGATCCTGGCCGCGACCGCGTCGATCGCGACCGAATCGGCGCCGGC
>JAPLKY010000191.1 GCA_026387805.1 Candidatus Krumholzibacteriia bacterium | reverse complement strand
ACGCAATTCGGCCTTGACCTTTGCCGCCGATCGGATAGAATGAGGAACGAACCTGACGGGGAGGCGCGGTGGATGGCGGGGCAAGGGTTCACTTATTTTTCGTGCAGGAGGTGCGGTGATGAGTGGTGTCAACAAGGTGATTCTCGTAGGCAATCTGGGCGCCGATCCCGATCTTCGCCATACGCCGAGTGGGACCGCGGTGTCGAACCTGCGGCTCGCCACAACCGAGGTTTTCTCGAATCGCGAAGGGGAGAAGAACAAGCGCACCGAATGGCACCGCGTCGTCGTCTTCGGGCGACTCGCCGAGATCTGCAACCAGTACCTCAAGAAGGGTCGGCAGGTCTACATCGAGGGACGTCTGCAGACGCGCGAATGGGAAGACAAGAGCGGCGACAAGCGCTACACGACGGAGATCGTCGCGACCAATATGGTGATGCTCGGCAGCCGGAGCGAGGGCGGATTCGCGGCCGATGAAGCCCAACCCGAAGCGCCGGCGGAGGCCGTCGACGCCCCCGCGGCCGCAGCGGGCCATGACGCGGGCCCCGGCGCGGGCGCCGAAGAGGACAGCGATCTGCCGTTTTGATCGGATCGTGAAATAGAGACGGCCCGGTGCCCGCTCGCCGCGGATGCCGGGGCCGCAATTCCCTTCGATCAGGTTCAACCGGGCCGGTCATGTATCGATGATCGGCCCGGTGCTTTTCTTGGCCGGGTTTCCCTTTTGCGGACGGGCCGACATAGCGCGGGTCGCGTTCGAGAGTCTTGCTTTCCACAAGGTAACTCTGCATATTTCTCTTGGCTCAATGAATCCGTGACAACCGACCCCACCCGCCCATTTAGGGGCAGAGACGAACGATCGCAAGGAGGTTTCCGATGGAACGATTGCGTTTCGTCCTTGTAGCCGGCCTGTTCGCCCTGAGCTTGGTGCCGGGTGCCGCGCGAGCGGGTTGGATGCTCGATGGGATCCCCCTCACGCCTCCGTGGAGCTCCGCTGCCTATGCTGCCGTCTCCTCGGACGGAGCTTCCGGCGAGATAGTGGCTTTTCAGGCTTGCTATCTCGGCGTCATGAAGATCCTGGTGCAGCGCATCGATTCGAACGGGGCCGTGCTGTGGCCCTCGAGCGGTATCGCGCTCGGGGCCGGCAGCTTTCCCGCGATAATCTCGGACGGCGCGGGCGGCACCATCATCGTATGGGAAATCGATCGGGGCTACGGTCTCGACATCTATGCCCAACGGATCGACGCCGATGGATCTCCGCTGTGGGCGGAGAACGGGGTCCCCGTGTGCTCCGCGAGCGGAGATCAGTCGCAAGCACTCATATGCCCGGACGCTTCGGGGGGCGCGGTCGTCGCCTGGTGGGACAACCGCGGCGGCGAATCCGCCATCTTCGCTCAGCGCATCGATGGCGAAGGCCTTGCCCTGTGGGCGGCGGATGGCGTGCCGGTTTGCACGGTCGCGGGAGAGAAGCTCCGTATGCGGATCGCCTCCCTCGGAATGGACGGCGCCGTCATTGCATGGGAGGATTCCCGCGGCGCGAGTTTCAGTAACATCTATGCCCAGCGGCTGGATACGGCGGGCGCTATTCAATGGACGGCGGACGGAGTCGCGGTATGCCCAACCGCCAGCGCTCAGCTGCTTCCCCGCGTGGCTCCGGACGGCTCCGGCGGCGCGATCATCGCCTGGATGGATACGCGTCGCTGGTCCGATATCTATGCGCAGAGGATCAGCGCCTCGGGCGCCGCTGAATGGACCGCGGATGGAGTCCGTATCTGCGACTCTCCGTCGTATCAGTGGATGCCGGATATCCTCGGCGACGGTGCCGGAGGCGCGATTGTCACGTGGTCCGGCGGCGAAGGGGATCTCGATATCCGCGCGCAGCGCCTCGACTCGGACGGAGCCGTTCAATGGTCGTCAACGGGCGTTACCGTGTGCGCGGCGACGGGGAGTCAGACGGCGCCGTCGCTCGTATCGGACGGCTCCGGCGAGGCTATCGTCATCTGGGCCGACGAGCGAAACGGCGAGGCCGACGTCTACGCCCAACGGATAGACGCTTCGGGGATTGCACTATGGACGCCGGACGGAGTCGCCATCGTCACCGCGGGGGGCGAGCAATCGTCTCGATGGATCGTCTCCGATGGCGACGCGGGAGCCATCGTCACCTGGCA
>JAPLKY010000426.1 GCA_026387805.1 Candidatus Krumholzibacteriia bacterium | reverse complement strand
CTCCTTGTAGAACGCGAGCGGCGTGTATTTCGCTTCGTGGACCTTGTTGTCCTTGTCCTCGTAGCGCCAGACGAACTCCTGCGGCGGGAGCCCGAGGTGCAGGACGAGGAGCCGGTAGACGTCCTTGAGCATCTCGACCTTGCGCTTTTCGAGCGCGGGGCCTTTCGCGCCCTTCGACGCCATCGCCCGGAGCTCGACCGCGTCGCTCCGCATGAGCCGGGAGAGGAGCGTGTTCATCATGCCGGTGTTCTTTGTGTTGTTCGTCTCGGGCATGAGATCCTTCGGCACGGCGCCGTATTTGTCGATGAGCACGACGACGAACGACCACCAGCCCCCGTCGGGAATCGGATCCTTCGTGAGCACCTGAAGCTCGCGATCGTCGAGATCGCGATCGCGCGTCTCGATCACGGCCTCGAGGAACAGGTTCGCCTTCTCGAGCTTGTCCCAGAAAAAGAGATAGTTCTGCGAGAACTCGAAATCCGAGAGGTTGTACTTCTTCATGACGGCGGGGCGCATGATGTTGAGCCCGGCGAAGAGCCAGCAGCGGCCGCTGGAGGCCTGGTCGGTGATCCCCTTCACGTCGACCTTGTAGTTGAACAGGTCGTCGTGCCGGTTGTAAATCTCGCGGTTCAACGCGAGGCTCTTGAGATCGTTATTGGTGACGGCGTTCATGAGGGCGCGCGTCTGCGCGTCGAGCTTGAACGATGCCTGGAGCTCCTTCAGCACCTCGGGAGTGAGCGCAGGCCCCCTCTGGGCGAATGCGGGCCGCGAGGCGAGGAGCAGGGCGATAAAGAGAATCACCGGGATGAATGCCGCGCGATGTGCCTTCATGGAGCGGTCTCCTTTCTCGTGTTGTCGATACCGGACATCAGGGGGTATGAGAATAACGCATCGGGGGCCGCGAATCAATCAAAAGACGAGCTCGGCCGCGCCGTCGGGGATCCAGGTGCGGTCGCCGTTCTCGAGCTCGATTCTCCACCATCCGGGGCGCTTCTCGAGGAGCCTGAACTCGCTTCCCGAGTGAAGCGGCTCCTTGAAGCTCGGCTGGTACGTATCGGCATCCCCCATGCGCCCGATCGTCTCCTCGGCCGTGATAACACCCTCGGGCGTCCGGGCGAGGCTCGCCGCGTCGACCACGAGCGAGGCGAGGAATACGGCGCTCACGACGGCCGCAACGGCGATCGCGATCCTGAGCCAACCGGTTTTCAGGAGGAGCCGCGCCGCGGCCAAGACCCAGAGCGCCCCGAAGGCTATCGCGAAAACGATGAGCTTCATGCGGGACGGAACGTCGTAGTGAATGAAGAAGAGCGTCTTGAGCACCTTCTCCTTCTGCCTGAGCTCGATGCGGTCCGCGCGGCGGTTGCGGGCGTAGTCGAGGTTCTGCCGGAGATTCCGGTCGTTTTGCATGAAGAGCGCCGCGCGCTTGTAGTTGAGAATGGCCCTCCCCGTGTCGCCGATACGGAAATAGGCGTTCCCGACGTTGTAATAGAGCTTCCCATTCCGGACGCCGCCGTTCTTCACGATCGCCTCGTAATGGAGAATCGCTTCCTGATAGTACGCCTTCGCGGCGTCGGGATCGGTGCGGTCGAGCTCCATCGCCCGGCGGAAGAGCTGCTCGGCCTGCGAGAGGTGGTTCGAGATCTCCTGGTCGCTCAGGCGCGCAAGCGCCGAAGAAGATGCCGCGGTCATAATCGCCAGCATCAACAAAAATACGATAATGCCGCGGCATGGCCGCATGAGCAGATCAAATCCTACTGCCGTCGAGTTATGCATCGATTCCTATTTCTTCTTCTCCCGGGCCACACTCGCGCCGAAGCTCTTCCCCAATCGAGCCCCGGGGCTCTTCGCGCCATCGCGCTCATAGCCAATAGCATACAGATCAAGCACACTCCTGATCATTTTCTGATATTGCGTATTGTTCTTCTTCGCCATTCGCTTGAAGAATTCGATACTCGTCTTGCTCAAAGAGATCGTCACTTTCACATTATCGTCCTTGAGAACGAGGCGCTCCGGTGGCGGCAGGAAGTTCTTCACAATCCTGAACTCTTCCATCGGCTCATCGGTGTATCTTATTCGCTTCTTCATATATTCTCTTTCCCTTCCTCCAGAAACCGGCGCCGAATATTCGAATTGCATTCCCGCGATAGGTGAATCGCACCGTTATTATGCCGTCGCCCACACGCCCCATACAGTGGAATCGGTGCTCGGGATTTCCATGCCTGACATCCTGTATAATGACGGCCCGACGGTCAAGGAACGCCTGCTGCGCCGATTCGAACGAGATGCCATGCTTGAACTGATTCTCGATGTTCTTTCTCTTGTCCCATTCAAAGCGGCCATGTGTCATACCTTCATTATATTCATGTATTGCTAATTAGCAATACTAATATATGGCATATTCTAAATATTCTTTTCGTTCTCGAGAACCCGTGCAGCCTCCAACGCTCTTTTGATGAATGCCTCCCGGTCCGCCGCCGGCGAATGGTCCCCCGCGTAGGCGCCCGCCTCGCACGAGCTCATGATCTCGCGCATCGCGCCGATCGCATCGCCCGGGGCGCCCCTCTCCTCGAGGATCTTCACGACGTCCCCGGTCGTGAGGGTCGAACCGGCCGCCGAGAACTTGTCGCCGAGATAGTCGCGCATCGCGCCGAGCACCTGCTCGCAGAGCGGGGTGCCCGAAACGCCCTGTTTCTTGATACCGTCGAGGCGCTGCCTGAGGCGCCTGAAGGCGCTCCGCGCGGCGCGCCCTTCCGTGTCCGCTTCGCGACGACGCCGCGCAACCGTCGTCGAGAGAAGCGCGACGTAGGCGGCAAGCGGCAGAAAGAGCGCCGCAAGCCACGGGGGGCTTGCAAACGCCGAGACGAGTCCGAACTGCTGCGACGCGAGAACCTCCGGGCCCTCGTAGTTATACGCGATCCCTTCCTTCCACCCTTCGAGCGGGCTCCCCATCGAGCCCGACGAGACTCCCTCCGCGTCGACAGCGGTTACCACCTTCGTCGGATGGACGACGATCGGAATGGCGGCGGTCGAGACGGTCTCGTAGCGGCCCTGCTTCGTATCGAAATACGAAAGCGCGATCGGCGGAATCTCCTTCACGCTCTCGTTCTTCGCGCGAATCGTCTGCGTGAAGATCTTC
>JAPLKY010000451.1 GCA_026387805.1 Candidatus Krumholzibacteriia bacterium | reverse complement strand
TATCTGGTGGGCGAAGCAGGACTTGAACCTGCGACCTCCTGCTTGTAAGGCAGGCGCTCTAACCAACTGAGCTATTCGCCCGCGAGGCCTTAGAGGAGTGCCATGGGTACGAGGACGCAGTACCCGAGGACGAGGAGCACCGGGGCGAGGGATATGGAGCCGTAGCCGAGAAACACGTAGCCGGCGACGATCGCGGCGAGCCCGACGATCAGGAACAGATTCCGGTATTTTCGAAGCGCATGCATTTCAGAGTCCTCTCTTCTCCAGGTCGATTGAGAATCCTTCTACAATGATAGCCGTTTAACGTGCGATGTCAAGGATGCTTCCGCTTCGCCGCGGGGAGCGTCTCGTTCATGCTGCCGGCCCGGTAGCCTTCGAGATCGACCGTGACGTACTGGAAACCGAGCTTCTTGAGGCGCGCGGCGACCCGTCGCCTCACCCCCGCCTCGAGGAGCTTCTTAATCTCTTCCTCCGGCACCTCGATCCGCGCGAGTGCTCCGTACGAACGAAGCCTGCATGAGCGAAATCCGAGCGAGAGAATGTACTTCTCCCCCCTGAGCACACGATCGAGCTTCTCGATCGTGATGCGCTCGCCATACGGGAACCGGGAGGCGAGACAGGCGAGAGCCGGCTTGTTCCACGTAGAGAGATTCCGCTTGCGCGACAGCGCCCTGATCTCCGCCTTCGTGAGCCCCGCCTCGATGAGGGGGCTCTTCACGCCGAGCTCCTTCACCGCGCGAAGCCCGGGCCGGTAATCCCCCGTGTCGTCGGCGTTCGACGCTTCGAGCACGCAGGCGAGGCCGCGTTCCCCGGCGAGAGCGGTCAGCTTCGAGAAGAGCGTCTCTTTGCAGTAGTAGCAGCGCTCCGGAGGATTGCTGCAGAATCGCTCTTCCATCACCTCGTTCGTGTGAATGATCTCGTGCGCGACGCCGAGCTTCTTCGCGAGTCGCTTCGCGCCCGCGACCTCGTCCGGCTGCACGACGGCTGATGCGGCCGTGACCGCAAGCAACCTCTCCCCGAGGACCTCCCTCGCGACGCTCAGAAGGAAGGTCGAATCGACCCCGCCCGAGTAAGCGACAAGGGCGCTTTCGCATCGCGCGACGATCTTCTTGAGGCGTTCGAGCTTCGCCGCGAGATTGTCGTTCGAGGCGGCGGGCCCGTCAGCGTGCGCCTTGCGCCTTGACGGTATCTTTTTCGGCATCCTTCAGCCTTTCCTTTTCGACGGCGATCGTATCTCTCATGGCCTTCGCGTATTTCTTCGCTTTCATGTGCTCCTTGTGTGTCTTCGAGAAGAAGTGGCTCCCGTCCCCCGTCGCGACGAAGTAGAGATCGTCGCACCCATCGAGCGGCCGCACCGCCGCAAGGAGCGAGGCGAGCCCGGGGCTGCAGATGGGACCCGGGGGAAGCCCCTTGTTCCGATAGGTGTTGTACGGCGAATCGATCTTGAGATCGCTGTAGTGAAGACCGCGACGCACGCCGCCGAGAGCGTAGGCGACCGTCGGATCGGCCTCGAGGCGCAGCCCCTTGCGCAGGCGATTGTGGTACACGGCGGAGATGCGGTTCATCTCGGATTCGTTCTGCGCCTCGGACTGAACGATCGATGCGAGGGCGACGATCTCGTTCGTCGAGAGCCCGACGTCGTTCGCATACTTTGCCACTTTCTCCTGATAGACTTCGCGGAAACGCTCGACCATGATCCGCGCCAGGTCGCGAGACGAGATCGGCCAGCTCAGGAGATATGTATCGGGGAAAAGGTAGCCTTCGAGCGTGGGCGCGCTGATGCCGAGTTGCCTCGCGAGGCCGGGGTCGCACGCGGCCTGATAGAACCGGGCCGAATCGATTTCGACCTCGCGCGCTACCGCTCCCGCGATCTCGCGGAGCATGAATCCCTCGGGCACGGTGAGGCGCGTCACCTCGAACTCGGCGTGCGAGAGCTTGTGAAGCATCCGCGAGATGCTCATGCCGTCCAGGAACACGTACCGCCCCGCCTGGACCTTCTTGTCCTTCCCCGTCGCGATGGCGACCCAGCGGAAGAGACGCGGGTGCTTGAGGACCCGCGCGTCCACGAGCATCTTCTGGACGTCGTTCAGATACATGCCGGGATTGACGCGTATCTCTACATTCGGCGCCCCCTCCCGGATATTCTCGCTGAAGAAGAGCACGCCGACGTACACCGCGGCGATGAGCCCCGCGGCGAAGAGAAGCGCGAGAATCGTCGAGAGCTTCCTCATCGCTTCGGCCTTTCGTCGAGGTAGCTCTGGAGCAGGAGCATCGCGGACAGTTTATCGATATCGCCGCGCTCGAAGCCGCGATCGCCGCTCCGCAGCACCCGCTCCGCCTCGAGACTCGTCATGCGCTCGTCCATCAAATGCACCGCGAGCCCGAACCTCTGCATGATCCGCGCGGCGAGGGTGCGCGACCGGCCGGAGCCCTCGATATCCTTGCCCTGCATGGAGAGCGGGAGCCCCACCACGACCCTGTCGATCCCGTGGAGCTCGATGAGCTCGCCGAGATGATCGAGAAGATCCTTCCCCGAGCCCGTCTCGAATGTATCGAGCCCCTGCGCCGTCATCCCGAGCGGATCGCTCATGGCGAGCCCGGTGCGCTTCGAGCCGGGATCGATCGCGAGCACGCGGCCGGCCTTTCTGTCCCCTTCTGCCATCGACGCCTTCTATTCCTTCCTGCGAAGCACGAGAATCGTGACGTCGTCCCCGGCGCCCTTCGGGCCGGAGAACTCCTTGACGCCCT
>JAPLKY010000414.1 GCA_026387805.1 Candidatus Krumholzibacteriia bacterium | reverse complement strand
CCGCGGATTCTATCCTTCAAAAGATCGAAAGATTATGTCAAACTATCGCTGGGACACGACACTAGTTGTCCCTGTGTTTTTTGAACATACTGCTCCTTGGCCACTTCTGGAGTCGGCGGATCTTCCCGAAGCCAGTCACAGGATCTCAAAAACAGAGAGTGGATATGAAGAGGGTTACGTCTGGGGAGCCAGTTCTTTGCTATCCGAGTCTAATGTCATGGGTCGGTTAAAACCGGCCATCATTGGGTGTTTCGGCTATACCTGTTTCCTGAAGGAGGAAGCGGGTATGGCGAATGGACTCAAGATGGCTGTGAAACATGCGATTACGGAGCTTCTGGAGCGGGGCTGGTCCCATCGGCGGATTGCCCGGGAGCTTGGTGTTCATCGGGAAACGGTAGCGCGATACGCCCGGCTGGGTAAGTCAAAACCGGCCATTTCGACCCCCGGGTCCGACCCGCCGCCCCCCCCGTCCTGCGGGCGCAAGAGTTACTGCGAGTCCGTTGCCGATCTCATTCGATCGAAGCTTGATCAAGGTCTCGAGGGCCGGCGTATCTTCCAGGACCTTCGGATCGAGACCGACTTCGCGGGATCGTACTCCTCGGTAAAACGCTACGTTCGTCGCCTCGGCTCGACGATGCCGCTCCCGTTCCGGCGTATTGAATGTCCGCCCGGTGAAGAGGCGCAGGTTGACTTCGGTAGGGGTCCCTGGGTGATCGAGGATGGGCGGAGGCGCCGGACGCATGTCTTCCGAATCACGCTCTCGCACTCGCGGAAGGGCTATGGCGAAGCTATCTACCGAGAGACGACGGACGGCTTCATCCGGTGCCTCGAGAACGCGTTCCGGCACTTCGGCGGCGTGCCGGCCGTTCTCGTTCTCGACAACCTCAAGGCCGCGGTCACGAATGCCGACTGGTTCGACCCGGACCTGAACCCGAAGATCGTCTCCTTCGCCCGCCATTACGGCATCGCCATCCTGCCGACCCGTCCCGCCTCGCCGCGTGAGAAGGGAAAGATCGAGAGCGGGATCAAGTACGTGAAGAACAATGCGCTCAAGGGGCGCGTGTTCTCGAGCCTTGCCGAACTCAACCGCTTCCTTCTCTACTGGGAGACGACGATCGCCGACACCCGCATCCACGGCACGACGAAGAAGCAAGTGCGCTCGGTCTTTGAAGAGGTCGAGCGGTCCACTCTTCGGACTCTTCCCCCGGATCCGTTCCCACTCTTCGAGGAAGTGCGGCGCTCGGTGCATCGCGACGGGCACGTCGAGGTGGCGAGATCGTATTACTCGGTCCCGCCGGAATATCTCGGCCGCACGGTATGGGTTCGCTATGACTCCCGGCTTGTTCGCATCTACAACGACCGCTTCGAGCAAATCGCCGCGCACGCCCGCACGGCGCCGGGGCGGTTCCGGACGGACCGGCGGCATATCGCGGATGCGAAGATCTCGGCCGTCGAGCGGGGCGCCGAGTATCTGCTCGCGAAAGCCTGCCGGATCGGTCCCGAGGCCGAGGGGTGGGCTCGGGCCATGATGGCGGAGCGGGGCATCGAAGGGATCCGGGTGCTCCAGGGATTCGTCTCGCTCGCCCGCAAGCACTCGGCCGCCGCGATCAACCAAGCGAGCCGAACGGCACTCGATGCCGGGCTCTTCCGTCTTCGATCGCTCCGGCTCCTCTGCGAGCGAGCGGTCGATATCGAGACCGTCTCGTTCATCGAGTCCCATCCGATCATCCGACCGCTGTCCGACTATCAAGAGCTTCTTCCCTTCGAACCCGATGAAAGGAGATGATGTCCCATGAACCCGCAGCTTGCCCAGAACCTCCGGCGTCTTCGTCTCTCGGGGCTTCTCTCGAGCCTCGAGGTGAGGATCCAGGAGGCCCAGGGAAACAGCCTGAGTCACGCCGAGTTCCTCGAGCTCGTCATCGCCGATGAGCTCGCCATCCGCGACGATCGCGCCATCGCACGCCGCATCAAGGCCGCCCGCTTCCGCGACACTCGCACAATCGAGGACTTCGACTTCAGCTTCAATCCATCGATCAATAGACGCCAGATCATGGAGCTCGCCACTTGCCGCTTCGTCCGAGAACGCCGCGACATCCTCTTCCTCGGACCGCCCGGCGTTGGCAAGAGCCATCTCGCCCAGGGCATCGGCCATCAGGCGGCCCGCATGGGCTTTGTCGTCCTTTACCGTTCCATCTTCGATGCCGTCGCCGAGCTCATGCAGGCCGAGGCCATCGGCGATCAAGCGAAAGCCCTCGCCCGCTATCTCAAACCCGATCTCTTCATCCTCGACGACATGGGCCTCAAGAAACTCCCGCTGCAATCCGGAGAGTATCTCTTCGAGATCATCATGCGCCGCCATGAGCTGCGCTCCACGATCATGACATCGAACCGGCCGATCGAGGAATGGGGCAAGCTCGTCGGAGACGTGCCGACCGCTACCGCGATCCTCGACCGGTTCCTCTCCCGCGCCGAGGCCATCCAGATAACGGGGAAAAGCTATCGGCTCAAAGACAAAGCTTGCTCGAAGGAAAAGACGCGTGATAAAGTGGACTCGTAGGCGGAATCTACTGGCCGGTTTTGAACCGACCCTCACTGGCTGGTTTTAAATCGACCCCTGACACCGTATTTTCGCGAGTGGACAACAACCATGATATCTGGTATGATTCCCTCGGACTCGATTCAGTAGCCAGACTAACATCATATCAATGCCGTGCTGGTGTCCGGTGTTTCGTTGCTTTCTTATCAAGGAGGCATCTAAATGACTAGAACAGCGCTTTTCCTGATGGCTGCTCTTGCTGTCCTCGTTAATCTCGGTTCGGGGAGCGCGGATGCGACGACCTGGGTGGTCAAGCAGGACGGTAGCGGCGACGCTACGACCATTCAGGGTGGAATCAATCTCAGCGCGACCGGTGACGTGATTCTCGTGTTCCCAGGAGACTACACTGGGAGCATGAATCGCGCCCTGCACTTCGACGGGAAGGCCATTCTTCTCCAGTCAACGGGTGGAGCTGCCGTTACTACCATTGACTGTCAGCATGCCAACCGTGGTTTCGACCTCTCTGCCGGGGAGACCGCGGGCGCTATTATCGACGGATTCACTATACGAAACGGACTCATGAGCGCCGGGGGTGCCATCAGGTGCAACGGTTCATCGCCGACGATCCGGAACAACGTTATCACAAGCTGTGTCGGCGAGTTCGGTGCGGCTATCTACTGCAGTTCGAGCTCGGCCTACATCCATAACAATGAGATGTATTCGAACGGTCAGCTCCAGTTCACACAAGGGGGAGGAATCTACAGTTCGAATTCAAGCTTGAGGATCGAGCGAAACCAGATCCACAACAACATCGGCGGTGGCGGAGGCGGAATATACGTCAGCGGAGGGGTTTGTGAGATCATCGACAACACGATAGCGAACAACACCAAGTTGAGCGAGAATGCGTCCAGCGGGGGAGGTATCTACTGTTCTTCCGGTACGCACACGATTCGGGGGAACACGATCAACGGCAACTATGGGGGCAATGGGGGCGGTATCTTTATAGAAGGTTCCGGTCTCATCGAGAACAACGTTATCTCCGGTAATCGAGCGGACTACGCGGGTCCGATGGCGGTCGCTCAGGGCATGGCTTCTCCTCCTGACCAGCCGGCGGGCTTCGGTGGGGGAATCTCCTGTTCGGGCGCTATCACGGTCAGAGGGAACCGAATCACGGGCAACTACTCATTCACCGGAGGCGGAATCTTCTGCGTCGGGAACGTCACCATCGCAGATAATCTGATTACAGGGAACTGGTCATGGGTGAACCAGTCCAGGAATGTAGGGGGCTCGGGCGGAGGAATCTACATCACAGGTGGGTCTCCGCTGCTGGAGGGGAACACCATATCGGCGAATGAGGCGAATGGTTCGTCCTCTGTGGTCGCTTATGGAGGCGGTATCTATGTGGACGAGGGGTGTGTGCCTACCCTCGATCGATGCATCGTTTCGTCCAACACGGTGACGAATTATCTTCCTACCACAAATGTGGGCGGTGGCATCTACGTATTGGGAGGGATGGCCGAGTTGCGGGGATTGGGGGAGAGCAAGGCAGCCCTTTCGACGATGAACGTCTCCTGCAGCGACGTCTGGGGTAACGTTCCCGACAACTACGCGGGGAACATAAGCGACCCGACTGGGACTTCATGCAACATCTCGGAGGACCCACTCCACTGCGGCTCCAGCCCCGAACAG
>JAPLKY010000129.1 GCA_026387805.1 Candidatus Krumholzibacteriia bacterium | reverse complement strand
CTTATGCTAAAAAGCTAATGGGTAATAATATTTCGCCGCGAAACGGTGCAGGAGCGGGTCGTGTCCGGAAAGAGCATACAGATCGCCATCCTGGGCGGGGGCGAGGAGGAGCTCAATGTCCTGAGCGAATTCCATCGCACCCCGGATGTTGCCATTATCGGCGTCTATGACCGCGATCCCCGGGCCGTGGCTCTCGAGATCGCCGAAATCATCGGCATTCCCGCGTATTCCGACGACTCCTTCCTGAATGCCTTTCTCAAAGCGGATTACATCATCGCCACGGGCAAACGTAAACTCTACGAGAAGGAGATTGCGCTCCTCAAGAGGGAGCGCAAGCGGATCGTGAATCCGGCCGAAGCGGTCGGCCAATTCTCCGCCGCGCCGCCGGGCAAGGACGATGCGTCCGCCCATTCGTGGCCCGCGCACCTCGAAGGCGCGCTCGAGTACATGAATCATATAACCGATCGGGAACGCCTTCTCAAATGGCTCCTTGAGATATCGATCCGGGCCGTCGGCGCATCGAGCGGATCCATCATGCTCTACTCGGCCGAGAGCCGGGAGCTCTATATCGGCTACGCGAACGGTTTGAGCAGCGAAGTCGTCGATCGGACGCGACAGAAGCTCGGGGAAGGGATCGCGGGAACGGTCGCGCGGACGCTCACGCCGCTTCTCATCACCGAGATCGTCAACTCGCCTCTCTATCGCGACGGGAGAGAACGGGAGGACATTGCGAGCTCGATCTCCGTGGCGCTCGTTCACGAGGGGAAGCTCCTCGGCGTGCTCAACGTATCCACGAGCGCGAGCGAAAAGAAGCTCGGAAACGTGGACATGGAGACCATCACGTTGCTCGCCTCGAAAATCGCCCCGATTCTCGAGCAGCATCTCTTGATCGACGCGCATGGGATCAGAGAAAGCGAGTTTCAGATACGGAACTATCTCGAAGGGCTCTTTCACAAACGGCTCGGATTTCACGAGAAGTTCACCCTGCTCACGAGATTCCTCGCCGAGGAGCTCAAGGCGGACACGGTCGCGATCTATACCGCCACGGATGAGGGAGACTGGCTCATTCTCGGAGGCAGCGATCAGCAGATGCCCGCGGGAGAGCAGACTCCGCGGATTCACTGCAACAAAGGGAGCCTTGCCCGAGCGTACGTCGGCGGGGAAGAAATCCTCATGACCGAAGTGAGCCACAAGGCGGGATTCCCGCTCAAGATCGGCGACGGCGCCATCACTTCCATCTATATACCGCTCGTTCACAACGAGCCGCTCGGCGTCATGGTCATCGAGTTCTCCAACCTGAACGCTCAGCAAACCTTCTTCAGGCTGAAGGACGCGCTTCGTTTCCAGGTCGCCTTCTTTACCTACGCGCAGATCAGGGAGATTCGCCAATCGCGAAAGCTCGAAAGCCTCGAGGAGCTCTCTTCGCTCGCTCCGACCTTTGTGGCGCTCGACGATCTTTCGTCCAAGATACGGAATATGCCGGCGCTTCTCTCCTCCCTCATAAAGGCCTCGATGGCAAGTCTCCACTACGAAAGCCCCGATCGCAGGGAATCGGCGTATCATCAGTTCCCCGAGGATGAAAAGGAGAGACGGAGCAGGCTCGAGTACGACGCGGAGATGCTGGAGATGGTCAAATCGAAATGGGAGCCGATCTGCATGAGCTACCTGTCGGCCGATTTGAAGCTCTTCGACAAGCCTCCGCTTCATCGATCGGCCATAGGATATCCCTTGTTCAAATCGGGCGACGCGAGCGTCGTGTACGTAGGGTACAACAAGACGCCGACCACGCCCCTCGATTCATCGATCTTCGGCGAGCACGAAACCGTTCTTCTTCGAAAGGTCGCCGATCTCGTTGCGCCGATCTTCTCGAAGGCTGAGGTGAAGAATCGGGAGATGGAGTCTTTTACCTTCGACGATCTCCTGCGTTACAATCAAAAGCTCATGATAGAGCGCATCAGCGAAGAGATAGAGCGGGCCGAGAGATACCACCATGGGTTCACGATCACCCTCTTTAGAATCAATGGACTTCATACAATCCTTGATGAAGACTATCAAGCCGCTTTGAGGCTGGTCAACGAGCTCAGCATGGGCATCCGGACGCAGGTGCGGAAAACCGATTTCTTCTCGTGGACCGAGCCGGATCTTTTCATCGTTCTCTCGGTTGAAGGGTATCAGCGCATGGGCTACCTCGAAAATCGCATCAAGGAATTCATTGCGGCGAAATTTCAGGAAAAAGGGTATGGTGACGCATCCGTATACTACCCAATGAACGGTTACGCCGTTTTCCCCGGCACCTCGGCGAGCGCCGCCGACCTCATCAATGAAGCGAAGGCGAAAATACACGCATAGAACCTCCCCGCGGCTTTTCCGCATTGCGGAACGAATGCGGCCTATGCTACGTTCCCTCCTGTAATAAGCCCAGCGCGCGATAGGGGCCTGGATCAAGAGGCTTGTGCCGCGGAGGATTGCGTGGCTCCCATACAGAAACTGCTCCCGGAGGTCGTTTCGAAGATCGCCGCAGGCGAGGTGATCGAGCGCCCCGCGAGCGCGGTGAAGGAACTTATTGAAAACTCGTTGGATGCGGGTGCCACGCGCATCTCGATAGAGCTCGTCGACGGGGGCAAGGCTTCCATCAGGATCGAAGACAACGGCGCCGGAATCCCCGCGG
>JAPLKY010000095.1 GCA_026387805.1 Candidatus Krumholzibacteriia bacterium | reverse complement strand
CGCTCGGGAGCGCCTTCGCCGCGTTCATCGTCGTTTCGATCGCGTATCTCGTGCTTCGACAGGCGTATATGGGAGGGTTCTTCCGGGAGAACTGGGGGCTCGGGGGGCACGCCTTGAGAAACGTCGCCGGCGGCTTCCTCTTTCAGCTCTACCCGTGGCCGTTCTTCTCGCTCCTCTATCCGCGAGGCAACCACATCCCGGAGCCGACGAGCGCTTTCGGTCCCGAGCTCGCCGCGATTCCGGTCGTTCTCGCGCTCATCGCAGCCGGATATGCTTCGAGAAGATCGTACGCGATGAATCTTGCCGTCGGCTGGTCGCTCCTCGCGCTCCTTCCGGTCTCATTTTTCCGGTACCGCTTCTTCTCAACCGTCTCCATCAGCCAGAACCGCTACTACTATCTATCGTCGGTCGGGACGGTCCTCGTCATCGTCCTTCTCCTCTCGATGCTCTGGAAGGAGCGTTCGCGCGCGCGGCAATGGGCGGCGATCGCGCTCTTCGTCGTTCTGTACGCGGGCTCCGTGGTCATGGACGCGCGGATCGAGAAGAAATGGGGCGCTTTCACGAGAGGGTACCGCGAGGTCGTCACGACGATCGTCGATGGCAGCGACAACTTCCCCGGCTTCACGAAGATCGCCGTCGAGGGCTCGCCGCTCGCCTTTCCCTATCTCGCCGACGCGATCGCCTTCGAACGGCCCGGACGGGCGGCGTTCGAGGTGACGGGCGGAAAGGAAGAGGCCCGGCGCTATGCGCCCTGTCTGTACGTGTCCTATACAGGCGAAAGACCGAAGGTCATGCGCATGGAGAAGCTGGAATAATGAAACGCTTCGCGATAACGGGAGAATGGCACGGATCGAGGCTCGACCGTTTCATCCGCGCTTCTTTGCCCGGCACGCCGTTCGGCGTCACCCAGATTCTCCTGAGGAAAGGGCTCATCTTTCTCAACGGCACGAAGGCGCTCGGGAACGCCCGGCTCAAGGCGGGAGACGTCGTCGCGGTCGATCTCTCCGAATTCGAGGACAGCCGCCGCGCGGCGCCGGCGGAGCCTCCGCGCTCGAAGCGCAGGACCGGTATCGGCCCGGATATCCGTGTCATTTACGAGGACGATTCCCTCCTCGTGATCGACAAACCCGCCGGCCTCGTCGTCCAGCCGGGGAACCAGAAGGAGCGGGGCTCTCTCCTCGACCTGCTCGAGGAGTACCGGCGGAGGAAGACCGGAGAACGGCCCGGAATAACGAAGGCCCGGCGCAATCAGGACGACCGGCAGTTCCAGCTCGACCTGCGGGGCCCGAACGAAGAGCCGGCCGCCGGCTCGCCCGAAGGCGGCACGAGCGGCATCCATTTCCCCTATACTCCGGTGCACCGCCTCGACAGGCTGACGAGCGGCGCCCTCATCGTCGCGAAGACGAGGATAGCGGCCCGCGCTCTGAGCAGGGCGCTTTCGCGCGGGGACGTTCGAAAGACGTACCTCGCCGTCGTCGAGGGGGTCCCCTCCGAGCCAAAGGGCGAGATCTCCGCGCCGATCGGCCGCGATCCGCGTGAACGGAAGCGCATGGCGGTGGCGCAGAGCGGGGGCCGACCGGCGACAACACGCTACGAGACCCTGGATTTCTTCCGCATTCCCGCGACGGGCGAACGTCTCAGTTGGCTGGCTTGCCATCCGCTCACCGGCCGCACCCACCAGATTCGTGTCCACCTGGCGTACGTCAAACACCCCATCGTCGGCGATGAAGTCTACTGCACCCGCCGGAAGACCGCAGTGCGCTGTCCCCGCATGTTCCTCCACGCCGAACGGATCAGCTTCCGGCAGCCCAGTACCGGTGAAGAAGTCGAGTTCAG
>JAPLKY010000393.1 GCA_026387805.1 Candidatus Krumholzibacteriia bacterium | reverse complement strand
AGGCCGCCCGGCGCGCCGACATTCTCATGATGCTCCTGCCGGACGAGGTTCAGGGAGAGATCTATGATAAGGAAATCCGGAACGTGCTCAGGCCCGGTGCCGCCCTGTGCTTTGCGCACGGTTTTTCCGTCGCTTTCGGCGGAATAGAGGGAGGGAAGTTCGATCTCATCCTCGTCGCTCCGAAAGGGCAGGGAGGGAGGCTCCGCGAGACGTACCTCGAAGGCGGCGGTCTTCCGTGCTTCGTCGGCATCGAACACGACGCGTCGGGAGAGGCAAAGAGAATCGCGCTCGCCGTCGCCGACGCGCTCGGATGCCTCCGGATCGGCGCGTACGAAACGAGCTTTCGGGAGGAGGCCGTGAGCGATATCTTCGGCGAGCAGGCCGTGCTCTGCGGCGGTGTCGGCGCCCTCATGAAGCGCGCCTTCGACGTGCTCGTGAAGAAGGGGCATAGCCCCGAGGTCGCGTATTTCGAATGCTTCCACGAGGTGAAGATCATCGTCGATCTCTTCTCCCGTCTCGGCCTTTCCGGCATGCGGGACGTCATCAGCGGCACGGCCGCCTACGGGAGCCTCAAATTCGGTGAGGATCTCATCGGCGACGACGTCGAAAGGAAGATGGAGACGCTCTACGAGCGAATCGAGAGCGGCGCCTTCGCGAAGATCTGGCTCGCGGAGAATCGGACCGGCTGCAGGGAGTTTCTAGAGCTGCGGGAAAAGGAACGCGGGCTTCTCATCGAGAAGGTCGGCACGGAGGTCCGGGCAAGGTCGGAGGCCTCGCACGGATCGCGCGGACGCGCGAAGAAAGGATCATGATGCGAAATGTGAGTCTGATCGCGGCGCTGGTTGCGCTCCTCGTCGTTTTCGGCTGCGGAAAGGGCTCGAAGGACAAGAAGGAAGGCCCGGAGGCGTTCCGCGTGCCCGATTCCCTTCTCGCCCCGATCGAGGGATATCATCTCACCGTCGACGATTACCACGTCATCAATGGCGGTGTCCTGGCGAATGCGCAGATCGAGCTTCGCTACCCCTCCTCCGAGATAGCCCGATACCTCGCGTTGAAGGTGTTCGGTCTCGTCAAAACGAGCTACGAGAAGGTCACGAAGGAGATCGGCCGTCCCGCCGCCGGAAAGATCGTCCTCATCGGAGAGCAGGGGATCACCAATCGTATCGCGCAGGTCGCGATCAATCGCCGGTCCGGAGGCAAATCTCCCTTCTGGCTCAAGGAGGCGCTCGCCACGCGCGTCGCCGGCGAAGAGGGGATCCTCAAGATCCAGCAGCCCGAGTTTCAGTACGAAGGGCGAAACATGAATCCCTCCCCCGAGGCGATCGAACGGGCGATCGCGGAGGGAACGAACCGCGGGGATTCGCGAATCGCCTACTACGCCGCCTGCCGGATGCTCGAGAACCTTCTCAAGACGCATTCGATGGAGAAGGTCCTTTCCTTCCTCGACCGGCTCGGGGAAGGCACAACGCTCGATCAGGCGAGCCGTGAAGCGTTCGGCGTCGATTACGGCGCTCTCATCGACGGAATACGGGTCGATCGGTAGTCGCTTCGAGACGGGAGCACGATGCATCTGATCGAAAAGCACGACGATATGGTCCGGGTGCGTTTCGCGCCGAGCCCGACGGGGCATTTGCACGTCGGCGGGGCGCGGACCGCGCTCTACAACTATCTCTACGCCCGCAGGAACCAGGGCGTCTTCGTGCTCCGCATCGAGGATACCGACGCGGCGCGCTCGACGCGCGAGTCCTACGAGGGTATCCTGCGCGGCCTCAGGTGGCTCGGGCTCGAATGGGACGAAGGACCCGACGCCGGCGGCGAATACGGGCCGTACGTACAGTCGGCCCGGGGCGTTCTGTATCATTCCGAAGTCGACCGGCTCCTGCGCGAGGGAAGGGCGTACCGCTGTTTCTGCACGTGCGAGGAGCTCGACGCGGCGCGGGTTGAGCAGGAAGCGAAGAAGCTCCCCCCGAAATACACGGGCACGTGCCGCGATCTGGATCCGGCCAAGATCGACGAGAATCTCGGACGAGGTCTTCCGTTCGTGATCAGGTTCAAGATGCCGCTCGAGGGGACCGTCCGCTTCCGCGACGTCATCAGAGGGGATTTTACCTTCGCGAACGCCGATCTCGACGATTTTGTCCTCGTCAAAACGGACGGGCGGCCGACCTACAACTACGCCGTCGTCGTCGACGACGGTCACATGAAGATCAGCCACGTGATCCGCGGCGACGACCATATTTCGAATACGCCGCGGCAGGTGCATCTCTTCGACTCGCTCGGGTACCGTCTCCCCAAGTTCGCGCACCTTCCGATGATACTCGGTCACGACAAGACGAGGCTCAGCAAGCGCCATGGCGCGACCTCGGTCGATTCGTACCGCGAACAGCACTACCTGAGCGAGGCGATGGTCAACTACCTCGCGCTCCTCGGCTGGTCGTACGACGGCAAGCGCGAGCTCTTTACCCTCAAGGCGCTCATCGAGGCCTTTTCGCTCAAGAAGGTCTCGAGCAATCCGGCGGTCTTCGATCTCGCCAAGATGGAATGGATCAACGCGGAGCATTTCAAGACGCTTCTCCCGGCGGCGAAGGTCGAGCTCGTGTACGGGATTCTCGAGGAGGAGGGGCTTTTGCCGCCGTCGTTCGAGGTCGACCTTTCGCGTCCGGTCGATCTCAAGCTCGTGCCGGGGAAGGAACCCGTGCGGGTCGAGGCGCCCGACGCGGAAAAGCGCGCCTATGCACGAGAGATTCCGCGTCTCGCCCTCATTATCGACGCCCTGGGGAACAGGCTCAAGCTTCTCAAGGACGTTCCCGAGCTCATGGGCTATTTCTACCGGGACGATTACGCGCGGGACGACGCGGCGGTGCACAACCATCTCATGACGAAGGAAGCCGGCGTGCGCCTCGCCGCGCTCGCCGACGAATTCGAGAAGCTTCGGTATTTCGACCGCGCTTATCGGTGCTCGGCGCGAAGGGAATCCCCGGATCGTAGAAGCCGTTCCGTTGCCCCGGCGCCGCGGCGGGCCTTGCCAGGGGGAGGAGCGCCGGATCCGGACGCGAAAAAGAGGGGTTGATTTCTTGCCGCTTATTTCTTAATTTCTCTAAGCTATTGGGGAGTGGTCTAATGGCAGGACAACTGACTCTGGATCAGTTGATGGGGGTTCGACTCCTCCCTCCCCAGCCAGAACGACAGGGTGGCCCCTTAGTCTAGTGGTTAGGACGCTTGGTTCTCAGCCAAGAATCAGGGGTTCGACTCCCCTAGGGGCTACCAGAAATAAAAGCCCGGGAGAATCGCCGCTCTCCCGGGCTTTGCATTACCGCGCGCGGCGGACCGCCGCCTCAGCAGCCTCCTCAGGTGGGACCGCAGGAAGAGCTTCCCGACGAGGCGCATCCGCTGCATTTCTTCGCGATCCGGGAGATGAGCTTCTCGATGTCGGCGGAACCGCACGATGGGCACGCGACCTTCTGCGCCGCGCTCATGACGAGCTCTTCGAAGAGCCTGCCGCATTTTCCGCATTCATATTCGAATATGGGCATCGCGCCTACTCCTTCGTTTCCGCGTCCGCCTCGCGCTCATGCTTCGCGGATCGGTCCCCGATCCCGCACGTCGGCGACATTCAGGTGGGCACGCCGAGCCGGGGGAGGACGAGCTTCATGACGATGAACCACGCTGCGATGAATACCAGAACCTTGATCATGTATTTCAACCGGCCTTTCGCGCGGGTGTTCGCTTCAGATAGCGCGCGAGCGCGCGCTTTTCGTCCGCCGCCTTTTCCCGTATCGATCTGCAGATGATCGCGCATATCTCCTCGCTCATTCCGTTCGGGAGACGGTAGAACACGTTGCGGCGATACCTGCGGGCGAGCACGAATCCCTCTCCGAGCAGAATATGGAGGTGTTTCGAGACGTTTGCCTGGCCGAGCCCCGTTTCCTCCACGAGCTCCGTCACGCATTTCTCGCCGTCGCAGAGACGCCCGAGCACGGCCAGACGGGAAGCATCGGCGAGCGCCTTGAGACGCCGCGCCACGAGCTCGAGCGGGAGAGATTCGGAATCGAACGTCATCGTGCCGCCTTTTTTCATATTCCTATATGATCATAGGATAATATAATGGCGATGTCAAGGATAAACCGTCCGGTCGGCCGTCCGTTCGATCGTCCGGTCGGCCCCGGGTGGAGAGCCTTCTCATATCTCGATGCGTTTCCAGCCGCCTTCCCTGAACTTCCAGGCCATCGCGCCGGCGAAGCAGACGATATAGAGATAGATCGCGAACCACGTGACGAGGAGCCCGGCGTGAAAGATCTCCACCGACGCGTAGGTGAACGGGACGAGAACGCCCCCCATGCACGCGATCTCGGCGATCATCACGTACAGAGTGCCGCCGACGCCCTGGAGCGTGCGGGAGAGGATTATGCCGACTGCGTCGATGAACTGGAACGCGCCGAGAATCCTGAACGGAACGACCCCTTTCTCGATCGCCGCGAGATCGCCCGTGAAGACGCTCATGATCTCCCGGGGGAAGAGGATGAACGAAGCGCCGATGATTCCCATGGCGAGGGAACCGATCGCGGCGGAGTGCCAGCCGAATCGCACGGCGAGGGCGGGATTGCGTTCTCCGAGGCTTCGTCCGACGAGGGTGGCGGAAGCGGTCCCGATGGAGAGTCCGATCATGAACGATACATCGAACGCCTTGATGATGATGTTGCTGATGGCGAGCTCGCCGACTCCTATCCTTCCGATAAGGCTCAGAAAGACGAGGAATCCGGCTATCGTCACGCTCTGGACGGCGCGGGGCCCCGATATCCTGACGATCCGGGCCATGAGCGACCGCGAAAGCCGAGCGCGGGGAAGGGGCGCCGGCAGCCGCCCGAGAATCCTGAAGCGAACGAGGGAGAGGTACAGGAGAAGCCCGAGGCCCGTGCTGATCACGGACGCGATTGCCGCGCCCCGCACCTCGAGGCGCGGGAGTCCCGCGTGCCCGAAGATGAGGAGATAGTTGAGGAGGATGTGGCAGCCGTTCACCGCGACCGAAACGATCATGTCGATCTTGACCCGGGCGGCGCCGTACGCGAAACCGCCGAGCGTCATCATCGCGATGACGCAGAAGAGGCCGCCGAATCGGATGCTCATGTAGGCGATCCCCTCGCGCACGACTGCGGGATCGGCGGCGAGCTTCGAAAAGATCCACGGGGAGAGGAAACAGCCCGCGATCGAGACGGGGATTCCGACGGCCAGCGCGAGGGCGAACGCGTTGCGGACGATTCGCGGGTATTCGTCGAAACGCTTCTCGCCGAGCCGCCGCGCCGTGATCGCCTGCGTGCCGACGCCGAGCGAGCCGAAGGCGAGAACGGTGACGTGGAGAA
>JAPLKY010000392.1 GCA_026387805.1 Candidatus Krumholzibacteriia bacterium | reverse complement strand
GGCGCCCCGATGAACCTCGCCACGAACATCGTCCGGGGATGATCGAAGACAACGGCGGGTGGCCCGACCTGTTCAATCCGCCCCTCCCGCATGACCACGATTCGATCCCCCAGCGTCATCGCCTCAACCTGGTCGTGGGTGACATAGAGCATCGTGGTCTTGAGCCGCCGGTGCAGGTGCAGGATCTCCGTGCGCATTTCCACCCGCATCTTGGCATCAAGGTTGGACAGCGGCTCGTCAAAGAGAAACACCGCAGGATTCCGCACCATGGCGCGGCCCATGGCCACGCGCTGCCGCTGTCCGCCCGACAGCTCGTTCGGGCGGTGCGCGGCGCGATCGAGGAGCCCGACGGCCCGGAGAGATTCCATCGCCCGCTCCCGACGGGCCGAGGCGGGAACGCCTCCATAAACGAGCGGCAGCTCGACGTTCTGCAGCGCCGTCGCGCGCGGAAGCAGGTTGAACGTCTGAAAAACGAAGCCGATCTCCTTGTTCCGGATCCGCGCCAGCTCGTCGTCCCCGAGGTTGCTGACGAGATTGCCGTTCAGGCAGTAGGAGCCTTCCGTCGGCGTGTCGAGACAGCCGAGAATGTTCATGAAGGTCGATTTTCCCGATCCCGAGGGTCCCATGATGGCGACGTATTCGTTTACGTCGACCTCGAGATCGATCCCCACGAGCGCGTCGATCTGCACGACGCCCACCTCGTATACCTTCTTTATATCTTTGGCCTGTATCAGCATCGAGCGCTCCTCCCGCGCGAAGGCGCTACCGGTAGATCTTCTTCCCCGTCGCCACGGCGAGGTCGGCCGTCGCGATGAGAAAGTCGCATTTTGCCTGGATGACGTCCGCCTTCGCCTGGGTGAGCGCGACCTGAGCGTCGATCGTTTCGAGCATCGTGCCCGCGCCGACGCGATAGCGTTCCTCGGCGAGCCGCAGATCCTCGTTCGCCTGCTCGACCGTCTCGCTCGCGACCGAGATGCGCTCCCGCGCCTGCGTGATCGTGAGCACGAGCGTCCTGATCTGGTTCGCCGCGTCGAGCTTCGCCTTTTCGAGATTGTATTCCGCGATCCGGGCATCCGCCTTCGCGATCCGGACGCTCGAGCTCGTCTGGAAGCGGTCGAAAATATTGAGGCTCAGATACCCCGTGATGCCCCACGAGTACTCGTTCTTGAAGAAGTTCAGATCCTCCGCCATCTTGCGGTCATTCCAGCCGTAGCTGAACGACGCGCCGAGCGTGGGAAACCATCCGCTCCGGGCGGCTGAAACGCCGGATCGCGCGGATCTGATCGAATGCTCGAGACTCTTGAGATCGGAGCGGGAGGACATCGCGCGCCCGATCTCGGCCGGCGCGTCGAGATCGACGAACTCGATCGTCATCGTCGTATCGACGTCGATCGCTTGATCCCCTTGCATCTTGAGAAGCGCCGAGAGGTCCTGCTTGGCGAGCTCCACGCCGTTCCTCGCCTGGATCAGGGCAAGCCTCGTGTTCGAATGGCGCACCCGCGCCTTGAGCACGTCCGCGCGCGTGGCGGAGCCCACATCGAGGAGCGCCTCGGTACGTTCGAGGTTCCTCCGCGCGGATTCGGTGCTCTCATTCTGCACCCGGAGGAGCATCTTGGCGCGCACGAAATCATAGTAGGCGCGGATGACGCTCGCCGCGATGACGTCCCTGCGATACCCGAGCGCCTCGCGGGCGGCGTCGCGGCTGAACATCGCCGAACGAACCCGGCTGATGTTGCCGCCCCCGTCGAAGACCTGAATGTCCGAGGAGAGCCTGAAGTTGTAATCCTCGTAATCGATCCCTTCGCTCTTGACGGGGCGCCCCGATGCGTCGTATTGCACCGAGGAGGAGGGTCCGCGAAACAGGTGCCCCGTCGAAAAATCCATGGAGAACCCCGGAAGCAGCCTTCCGTAGTTCATGAGGAGGTTCCCCTCGGCCTTCCGGTAGCTTTCACCCGCGATCGCGATATCGGGATTGCTCTTCTGCGCTATCTCGATGCACTGATCGAGGCTGTAGACGGGCTCCTGGGCCGCGCACTCCGCGCTCGCAAGGATCGAACATGTGAAAGCCGCGATCGCAAGCGCGGCGATTGCCGAACGGCATATCCTCTCACACATCGTGCTTACCTTCCCTCTGCTTGCATGGTATCGAAAGAACCTGTCCGTTTCTTCATGTACGTCGGAATGGCCTTGGAGTTTCAATTATTATCGCCGGCAATGAATCCCTCCGCGCATCGACGCGAACGGCTCGCGCGCCCAGAAATATTCGCGCATTGTGTCATATTCGCGCCCCGCGATCCAGCGATAAACGCTCCCCTATCAGAAAAACGCCCGGCATGATCGAGCCGGGCGTTCGAAGGACGTTTCGAGCGATCGCTCGGGCGCCTAGGCGCCATGGAGCTTGAACCTGATCGGAATCGCCACGCGCGCCTTGACGGGCACCGTGCGCTGCTTGGCGGGCTTGAACATGAACTGCTTCGCGGCTTCCTGGGCCGATTTTTCCATCGCGGGAGTCACGTCCGACTGGATCACGCTCACCTGGATGACCTTCCCGTCGTTGCCGACGAGCACGTTGAGGAGCACCGTCCCCTCGATACCCGCCTGGCGGGCGAGGTCGGGATACCTCGGATTGACGAATTTGATGAGCACGGGCGCTTCGTCGAACGCGTAGAACTCCTGAGACTGTTCCGTCGAAGGCGGAGGCGGCATCGGCACTTCGTCGATATTGTTGTAGCTCGTGGGGGCGAAGGCGCTCGCGTCTTCGGCGTCCTCTTCACCCTCGGCGGCCTCTATCGGCACGACGGGAGCGGACACCTCCGACGGGGGTGGCGGAAGCTCGAACGCCGTCGGCAGCTCGATCGCCGTAAGGTACTCCTCGCGCAGGACGAAGGGCTTGTACGTGATCTTGGGCGTCAGCGCGACCATCAGCGCGTGGCCGATGACCGCGACGATGAACGCATTCCGCATGTACCTGCCGTACCCGGCCTTGAACTTGACTTGTGCGACAGCTTGAATCGCCACGCAATTTCCCCTTCAGATTAGTGAGCTTCCTCATAGAGAGACGTAAACGACACGTTGACGGCGTTGGCCTCCTTCAGCTGGTCCATGATCTCGGAGACGAGCTTGTACTTCGCGCGCGAGTCAACGTTGAGCGCCACGATCATGGCGCGGTTCTCCTCGAGCCTGCTCGCCATGATCGCCTGTATCGAGGTGAGCAGGACGAGCTTGTCGTTGATGCTGATACGGCTTGCCCGATCGGCCCAGATGTGGACGATCTGCTGGCGCTGCGTGTCCGTGCCGCTCCTCGCCTTCGGCAGGATGATGGGGAGCCCTTCCTCCATCTTGAAGATGCTCGTCACCATGAAGAAGAGGAGCAGGTTGAAGATAATGTCCGACATCGAGGCGGTCGAGATCTCGGCCTTGACGCGTATCTTCGGGGCGATCTTCGTCACGTCGTTTGTCCTCCTCAGGCTCCCGAACCCGGCGCCGCCGTCGTTCTCAGGGAAATACGAGTCGCCTTCGCGAGCCGGAGCTCGTCGAGCACGTCGACCATGATTCCGTAGTTGCTGTCGGGATGGGTCTCGATGACGATGACGAGCTTGTCGTTCAGCATGAGCTTCTCTTCGATGAGCGGCTTGATTCGATTGATCTCGATCGGACCCGTTTCCTTCGTCACGATCGATCCGTCCGCCTTGATCGTGATATGGAACAGCGCTTCCTGTTTGAGCTTGACCGTCTTCGACGCCTTGCCGGGAAGCGTCATCGGAAGCCCCTTCTCGACCGCGAGCGTCGTCGTGACGAGAAAGTAGATCAAGAGCAGGAAGATGATGTCGGACAAGGTCGAGGCCGGAATCGTCGGCTCCGCTTTGGTCCTTTTCTTCGCGATCATATTCCTTCTCCCGGTTGCTTACTTCTTGCTGATCTGAACGAGCTCGTTCACGAGATTCGCCGAGGCCTCTTCCATCTCGAGGACGAACCGGTCGATCATGCCGATACAGTACGAGTGGCCCATCGTACACGGAATGGCGATACAGAGCCCCGCGATCGTCGTGATCAGCGCCTCTTCGATACCGGAGGCGACGATCTTCGCGCTCACCTGCTCCGCGGCGGCGATGGCGGCGAACGCGTTCATCATTCCCGACACCGTCCCAAGGAACCCGAACAT
>JAPLKY010000395.1 GCA_026387805.1 Candidatus Krumholzibacteriia bacterium | reverse complement strand
TCGATTCGCTTGCGATCGCCGACGGCTTCATACTCAAGAGCCGCTCTCCCTCATGCGGGGTCAGGGACGTGAAGGTGTTCCGCGGCGTCGAGAAGGAAGCGGCGGTCGGGAAGGGCTCGGGATTCTTCGGCGCGGCGGTCGTCGAGAAATTTCCCGGGCATCCGGTCGAGGACGAGGGGCGCCTCCTCAACTTCCGCATCAGGGAGCATTTCCTCACGAGCCTCTACGCCCTCGCGCGCTTCCGCGCGGCCCGCACGCGGCTCGCGATGCGCGATCTCGTCGATTACCAGGCGCGCAACAAGCTCCTCCTCATGTCGTACAATCAAAAGGAAATGAGAGCCCTCGGGAAGATCGTCGCCAATCCCGAGCTGAAGGCGGCGCACGAGGTCTTTGACGAATACGAAACGCACCTTCGCGCGGCGCTCGCGAAGCCGCCGAAGTACGTTTCGAACATCAACGTCCTCATGCACGCAATGGGGTATTTCAAGGAAGGGCTCGCCGCTCCCGAAAAGGCGCATTTCATCGCGTCGCTCGAGAAATACCGGGCCGGGAAGATTCCCCTGAGCGCCGCAATCGCGATCGTGAACTCGTGGCTCGCGCGCTTCGGGAGCGATTACCTCAGGCAGCAAACCTACTTCGAGCCCTATCCCGAGGAGCTCGTCGAGATCACCGACTCGGGCAAGGGGAGAGATCTCTGAGAGGCGGCGGCCGTGGCGTAACCTCCTGAAAAGACGTGTTTTATCCCTCCCCTCCGCCCGCCGCGTTTCAATCCCTTGACATGATAATGCCCGCGTGATACGATTTCGACTGCCTTGGAGCATTTTTTATTTGTTCCGGGAGTGGATAGTTTTTACATTAATGCAAACGTGGGATGTTTATACGTTTTTTCAGACGCAAGCGAGAGGAGAATGCGATGTTGAACATCACAACCCGCGATAAGGCTGGTGTGATGATTATCGACCTTGAGGGCCAGATCGACGGCGGTCCGCCTTCAGTCAAGGTCCATGAGCTCATCAAGCAGAGCCTCGACAAAGGCCAGAGGAAGTTCGTCTTGAACCTGACCAACGTCAAGTGGCTGAACTCCCTCGGAGCCGGGATACTGATCGCCGCCTACGCTTCGGCGAAGCGTCAGGAAGCCGCGCTCAAGCTCTTCGGCGTGAGCGATCGCGTGGAAGCCGTTCTCAAGACGTGCGGGCTCATCCCCGAAGTGTTCGAGGTATACAAGGACGAGAGTGGCGCGTTCGCGAGCTTTGCGTGAAACGGAATCGATCTGCGAGTATCCTGAGGAGAAGGATGAAACGATGAAGATAAAAAGTCGAGAGGTTGAAGGGGTAACGGTACTGGACGTTTCGGGCGAGATGTACGGCGGCGCGGAGAACATGGAACTCGTCAACATGGTTACCGAGCTCGCCAAGCAGAAGAAGCTCGATCTCCTGGTCAATCTCTCAAAAGTGAAATGGATCTCGAGCACCGGCCTCGGCATCCTGGTCTCCGCGAGATCGCGCTATTCGAAAGAGGGGGGCATCATAAAGCTCTGCCACCCGAACGACAGGGTGCTCGGTATTCTCGGCGTCACGCGGCTCAATATGATCTTCGACGTCTTTCCGAAAGAGTCGGAGGCTCTCGAGAGCTTCAAGAAGAAATAGCTCCGCCATACAGCGCGAAATACGACGGGGGCGCCTCCATGGCGCCCCTTATTTTTTCGTCGTGCAGATCCGCGTCGGCGACGCGCAGATCGCGTAGTGATGAATCTCATCGAGCGGCCGGGAGAAGGCGGGATCCTTCACCTCGTCGAGCCAGGTGCCGTGTTTCGAGATTATTACGAGCCGGTCGTTGCGGCGGTCGATGACGTAGAGCTTCCCGCCGAGATACGCGATGTCTCCCCAGCGGCCCGCCTCAATGCTCGTGCCTCCGTAGTACGTGTAGAAATTAAAGAAGTCGTAATCGACGGTGCCGGTCGACGTAACGCTCACGATGCGGCGGTAGCTGTCGTTTCCGTCGAATACGATGTACACGGTCCCCGTCGAGTCGACGCACATGCCTGCCGGGGCCGCGGCGCCGACCGAGAGGATCTTCACGACGTCGAAGCTCGGCTCGGACGTGCGCCCGTCCCAGTAGACTCGCCAGAGCGCGTAGCTCGTCGGGAGGGATTCGCTGATCATGTAGATGTCGCGCGTCACGGGATCGACGGCGACGGTTTGCCATTTGAGATTATTGTTGAAGGTATGCGGCGCGAGAATGGAGGAGACTTCCGACGACGGGCAATCGATCCTGACGGGTCCGGTTATCGCGAGCCCCGCGAGGATCGAGCCTGGATTCGGATCCATCGAAATGTGGAGGTCGCCGGCCCACGCGATGTAGTCCTCGAGCGCGGGCGTTTCATGGTTGACCTTCCATATCCTGTTCGGCGACGAAACGAAGAGCTCTCCCCGCGACGAGAAGGAGATGCCGTCGATCGGATTCGACGTCTCGATCACCGGAGTGATTTCTCCATTGGCGGGATTGTAATCAATGACGATAGAACCCGAGCCGCTCATGAGAGACGAGCTCGCCGTCGCGATGAATATGTGCCCTGCCGGCCATTGGCAGATCTTCGCGGGATTCTCCTCCGGGCAGGCGAGCGCGACCGCCGTCGCTGAGAAGACGGTGCTGTCCTCGGCCGTCGTCGCCCACACGTGTTGGGTTCCCACCCTGGTCCCGAGCTTGAACCCGCACGAGGCGAAGCCGTTCGCGTCGGTTGCGGCGGTTTGCGGGTTCACGGAGGCGAGGGGTTCTCCGTGCGAGCTGAACTCGACCGGGACGCCCGGCTTCGCGTTGCCGAGGATATCGCTCACCCTGACGACGAGCGGCGCGGGGAGCATGGCACCCGCGCGTTCCGTCTGGTTGTTTCCCGAATACGCCGTGATGCGGAGCTTCGATGAGTTGTCGGAGGGGTTCTCGTCGCACGAGAATTGCGCGGGCCCCGCGAGCGCGAGCAGGAACGCGAGGGCGAGCGCGCGCATGAAGAAGGTCCGGTTCATCGCTGCCTCCCTTATTCATGAAACCGTTCGGGCCCGATGGGCGAAGCCATCATAGAGAGACTACCGAAAAGCGGTCTTTTCAGCAATCCATAACCTGTGATACCATTCTCCCGGCCCTAACGAGGAGGGAAATCGTTGAATGAAACATTCAAGGCTCCCTGGTTCGTGAAAGGTGACATAGACGGTTTCTTCGGGCTCGCCATCGACAACCTCATACAATTCCTGCTCATCGCGACCCTCTGCCCGCTCATCGCGGGGATTCCGGCCGAATTCGTGTACAGCCGAGTGCTCCCGGGCGCCGCGCTCTCCGTGGTATTCGGAAACCTCTTCTATGCATGGCAGGCGCATCGACTCGCGCTCAAGGAAAAGAGGCGCGACGTTACGGCGCTTCCCTACGGGATCAACACGGTGAGCCTCTTCGCGTATCTCATCTTCATCATGGGCCCCGTCTACCGCGGGACGGGAAGCTGGGATCTCGCGTGGAAGGCGGGAATGCTCGCGTGCCTCGGGAGCGGGATCATCGAGTTCGGCGGCGCGTTCGTCGTGGATGCGCTGAGGCGCGTGACGCCGCGCGCCGCGCTCCTCTCGACGCTCGCGGGAATCGCGATCACCTTCATCTCGATGGATTTCGCGTTCCAGACGTTCGAGAAACCGCTCCTCGCGATGCTCCCCCTCGCCATCATCCTCATTCAGTACTTCGCGAAGATCCGGTTTCCGCTCGGACTCCCCGGGGGGCTCGTCGCCGTCGCCGCCGGGTCGATCCTCGCGTGGGCGCTCGGCATAATGGATGCGGGAGCGGTTGGAACGGCGGCGGCCGAAGTGGGCTTCAAGGCGCCGCGATTCTCGGGGGTGGAGCTCTTCAGCGTATTCAAAAGCGAATACATCTACCGCTACCTCTCGGTCATCATCCCGATGGGGCTCTTCAACGTGATCGGGTCGGTGCAGAACCTCGAGAGCGCCGAGGCGGCGGGGGACCGCTACGAAACCGTCGCCCCGCTCGCGGTGAACGGGCTCGGAAGCATGCTCGCCTGCTTCTTCGGCTCCTGCTTTCCGACGACGATCTACATCGGCCATCCCGGCTGGAAGGGGCTCGGCGCGAGGACCGGCTACTCGATCATGAACGGCGTCTTCTTTACCGCGATCGCGCTTTTCGGCTGCGTCAATCTCATCAACACAATCGTGCCGATGGAGGCCGGCATCGCGATCGTGTTCTGGATCGGCGTCGTCATCGCGGCCCAGGCGTACCAGGCGACGCCGAAGGCGCATGCGCCCGCCGTCGTCGTGGGGCTTTTCCCCGCATTCGCCGCATGGGGCATGAATCTCCTCAAGCGCGGCTACCTTGGCGCCGGCACGACCATGAGCGCCGAGGTCGCGAAGGGAGTTCCGATCAACGGGTTCATGGGGATGGCCGCGCTCGACAGCGGATTCATATTCACCTCGATGATACTCGCCGCGATCAGCGTCTTCCTCATCGAGCGCGATTTTCTCAAAGCGGTCTTCTGGTCGCTCGCGGCCGGTGTGCTCGCCTTCTTCGGCGTCATTCACTCGTATGCGTTCGTCGGGAACGAGACGATGCAGGTGTACGGATGGGCCGTCGGCGGGAAGTTCGCATTCGGCTATCTATGTTTCGCCGCCGTGTTCCTGTTCTTCCATCTGTGGCGGCAGCGGCGAAAGAGGAAGGGACTGCCCGAGGAACTGCTTGCGGAATAAAATTGAACCGCCGGGGAAGGCCCCGGCGGTTTAGCTCTTGCGACTTTGCCTAACGCTGCTTAAAAACCGTAGCTAATGCCGATGTTAAGCGTGAAGTTGTTGGCGGGCACCATATAAGCACGCTCAATGGCAGGAACAGTGTCTTTTGAAGGGTTATCTGTCGTATCGTCTTCCAGATACGTAGTATTTTTATACCTTACTGGTACGTCTGATAGCTTGTCTACGCCATCCACCGTATATTTTGTGAGTTCATCCTTATCCGTCTTTATTGAAACCTGGTCGGCTCTCAGCTGAGCAATAAAATTAACCTTATCGGTTAGGCCGTATTCTATGCCGGCCAAAGCATGGTAGCCCAAACCCATTTTGAAAGTTGTTTCCCTTTCGTACGCCTCGGGGGCTGTTCCGCCGGTCTCACTAAACGTTTCTATTCCCTTCGCGGCCATCAGCATCGTGGGGCCCATTCCCGCGAAAACGGTTATCTTCTCGAGTTTGGACTTAACCTTCAACGTCAAGCTGATCGGCAGGTAAGAAGTCTTGGCTTCCGTCTTGTTGGAGGAATT
>JAPLKY010000087.1 GCA_026387805.1 Candidatus Krumholzibacteriia bacterium | reverse complement strand
GAGCGTGGCGCGCGGGAAAGATCGCATCAAGCCCGTCCTTCCCGGAAACGCGGTCGCGCCGGCGACGCTGCTTCCGGGACAGGTCGTGCTCTCCCTCGAACCCGGCTACTATCGTATCGGCATCGAGGCGTTCGATAGAATATCGAAGAAGAGAGCCGCGGCCGTGAGAACCGTGAGTCTCGCCGGCTGCGGCGGATCTCCCGCCCTGAGCGACATTCAGTTCGCGAGCGGCCTCGGCGAAGCCGGGGAGAATACGAGATTCGTCAAGAACGGACTCCTCGTGGTTCCCCATCCCTGCCGCGCGTACCGAAAACCGTTTCCCCTGAGCTTCTACTTCGAGATCTACGGGCTCGACGCCGATGCCGAGGGACGCGTCTTCTACAGGATCGAGTACAAAATCGTCCCGATCGAGAAGAAGCGCTGGGGGCCGGTCTTCATCGAGACGCCGATGACGATCAGCTCCTCGTTCGAAACGAGCGGCTACGGCTCGACGCAGCCGCAGCGGCTCTCGATCGCGACGGACGAGCTCTGGGAGGGGCCGTTCAGGCTGGACGTGACGGTCACGGACCGACGCAGCTTCCGCGCGGCGACGAAATCGGAGGACTTTTCGATACTCAAGTGAGCCGGGGCCGGCCGGAGCACAGCACGCTCCGCCCCCGCTTCGCGACGAGCGCGAAACGCGGCGATCAGGTCCCCTCTTCCCAGCTCGCGAGGTAGCGTTTCTGCTTCTCGGTGAGCTCGTCGATCTTCACGCCCATGCTCGCGAGCTTGAGGGCGGCGACCATCCGATCGATCTCGCGCGGAACGGAGTAGACCTTCTTCTCGAGCTTCAGTTTCCCCTTCACGATATGTTCCACGGAAAGAAGCTGGTCGGCGAAGCTCATGTCCATGACCATCGCGGGATGCCCTTCGGCGGCGGCGAGGTTGATGAGGCGCCCCTCGCCGAGGAGATTGATCTTGCGGCCGTCCTTGAGGACGTACTGCACGACGCTCTCGCGCATCGCGCGCTTCTCGACGGAAAGCCCGTCGAGGGCGGGAATGTCGATCTCGACGTTGAAGTGCCCCGAGTTCGCGACGACGGCACCGTCCTTCATCTTCTCGAAGTGCTCCTTGCGGATGATGGACGTATCTCCGGTGACGGTGATGAAGACGTCTCCCACCGCGGCGGCCTCGAGCGAAGACATGACGGTGTAGCCGTCCATGACCGCCTCGAGGGCCTTCAGGGGATCGACCTCGACGACGATCACGTTCGCTCCCATGCCCTTCGCCCGCGTCGCCGTGCCGCGCCCGCACCACCCGTACCCGAACACGACGACCCGCGAGCCCGCGAAGAGCAGGTTCGTCGAGCGGAGGATGCCGTCGATCGTGCTCTGGCCCGTGCCGTAGCGATTGTCGAAGAGATGCTTGGTATCGGCGTCGTTGATGGCGATGATGGGATACATGAGGACGCCGTTCTTCTCCATGCTGCGGAGCCTGATGACGCCCGTCGTCGTCTCCTCGGTGCCGCCCTTGATACCGGCGAGAAGCTCCCGGCGATCCTTGTGGAGCATGCTCACGAGATCGGCGCCGTCGTCCATCGTGATCGTCGGCTTCGTATCGAGAACGGCCTTGATGTGGCCGTAGTAGCGCTCGCTGTCCTCGCCCTTCACCGCGAAGGTCGATATCTTCTCGTGCGCGACGAGAGAGGCGACGACGTCGTCCTGCGTGCTGAGCGGATTCGAGGCGCAGAGCGCGACCTCGGCGCCGCCGGCCTTGAGCGCGCTCACGAGGTTCGCGGTTTCGGTCGTCACGTGAAGGCAGGCCGCGATCCTCGCGCCCTCGAGCGGCCGCTCCTTCTCGAAACGCCCCTTGATCGCCGTGCAGACGGGCATGCTCTGCCACGCCCACTCGATCCGCTTCTTCCCCGCCTCGGCCAGATTCATATCCTTACAGTCGTACTGCATCTCTCGATTCCTTTCTCTCGTGTGATTCCTCAGCAGGTCTTTCCGCTGATGCCCGCCTTCGATTTCAATATCTCGACCATGTCGAGAAGCTCCCAGGTGAACTCGGGTTCCATCCGTCCAAAGTGGCCGTACGCGGCGGTCTTCCGGTAGATGCCGCGCCTGAGCTTGAGCCGATCCATGATGCCCCGGGGTGTGAGATCGAAGACGTCGCGAACGATCGCCGTGAGCTTGGCGTCGCCGATCTTTCCCCGGCCGGCGGTGTCGATCATGACCGAGATCGGCTCGGCCACGCCGATCGCGTACGCGACCTGGACCGTGCACTCGTCGGCGAGACCCGCGCCCACGATGTTCTTCGCGACGTGGCGCGCCGCGTAGCAGGCGGAACGGTCGACCTTCGTCGGATCCTTGCCCGAGAAGCAGCCGCCGCCGTGGCTCGCGTAGCCGCCGTACGTGTCGACGATGATCTTGCGGCCCGTGAGCCCCGTGTCGGCCGCCGGGCCTCCCTTCACGAAACGCCCCGTTGGGTTCACGAGGATGCGATAGTCGCTCGCGTCCACGTTCATCCCCGACACGACCGGCCGGATGACCTCCTTCGTGAGGTCCTTGCGGATCCGGTCGATCCCGACCTCCGCGCTGTGCTGCGTGGAGACGAGGACGGTGTCGATCCGCTTCGGGACGTGGCCCTCGTACTCGATCGTGACCTGCGACTTGCCGTCGGGCTTGATGTAGTCGATGATGCCCTGCTTGCGCACCTCGGCGAGCCTCTGCACGAGCCGGTGCGCGATGAGGATCGGCATCGGCATGAGCACGTCGGTCTGCGTGCAGGCGAATCCGAACATCATCCCCTGGTCCCCCGCGCCCCCCGTGTCGACGCCCATCGCGATATCCCCCGACTGCTCGTCGATCGAGGTGAGCACCGCCGCCGCCTCGAAATCGAATCCGAGATGCGGGTCGGTGTAGCCGATGTCCCTGATGACGCCCCGCACGGTCGAGGGCACGTCGATATAGGCGTCCGTGTGGACCTCCCCCGCGACGAACGCGAGCCCCGTCGTGACGATGCACTCGCACGCGACGCGGCCGTTCGGATCCTGGGAGAGGATCGCGTCGACGACCGCGTCCGAGATCTGATCCGCGACCTTATCCGGATGCCCCTCCGTGACGGATTCGGAAGTGAAAAGATGCTTCTCAGCCATACATCAACTCCTTGGAATGCGGATTGCCAATATCAAGCCTGAGTCCGTACGATTCAAGTTTGGGCTTCAAGTGTCAAGGAATAGATAATATCGTCTCGGATTGCCCGTGGCAAGACACTTTTTGGGTGGCACTTCCGGGCTATGCGAACTCTGCCAGGAACAGACTCTTTGCCGCTCTATTGGCCGACTCCGATGTCGCTAGACACGGAACCTCTCACCAGAAGAGGATTCGAAAATATGATCCAAAATGAAAAACAGACAAGTCTACGTTGCTGAAATCCTTATTATCCGCTCCGGCTGCCACACGATAGCCACAGTCCAGACCAATATCAAATCCATTGAAGTTGGAAATGATTCCGCGCATCGTTGAGCAGACTCTCCCCATGATGCAGCCCCCATCGCCGCTTCCATCATGCTCTATACTCCAACTGATTCTCCAGTACAGACTCAATGTGGGATCGAAATAGAAGATATCATCGCTTATATCCTCACCGTACGTGATCGCGAGCCCGTGTCTTTTGCTATAAGTGAAGCTGCCATATCCAAGCGACAAGGACATCTCCAATCGAGGAAAGTCTAGGTGTGATATGCGAGTGTTCGGATTCAGGTTAGTATGCAATGCTAACGCCAATCCTCCGATACCGCCCAAGCTATAGTTGGAGATCGTATCGCTTCCAACAGGAAAGGAGGCTTCCAATCCCACACCAAAACGGCTATTGAGGAAATAGACAGCTGTGATACCCACATTCCCCAGAGATGCTCCATCGATCTGGTAGCCATTGCCAAAAAGGCCCAAGCAATAGCTGACTTCTTTCGCATGCGGGAGGGCGCTGTTGGCATTACTGTAATTGCACGCCAAACAGAGGCAACAGAGCGCCAATACAAAAAGAGACTTCATTTCATTTCCTCCCTTCAAAAGGGGCAATGGTCGCCGATGCAGCTGCTGAAGGCCGCGCGAATCCGGCAACTCCATGTTGCCTTCATATTCTCCCGGGCACGACAACCCCTTTTCGCATCAGGCCGAGATCCCGTCACCAGGCCATTGCGGCGCCAAATCCCCACGCGGCCTTGCCAGATGAATCGCCGCCATCATTGATTTGAAGTTCAAAGGTGATATTGGTACTGACCGACATGAAATTCCAAAATGTCACACCCCAGAGAACATCCCAATTGAGATAGTAGGCAATATCACCGGATATGGATTGTTCAACCCTGTTTATGGCCCACAAACGTGAACCTTGACCTACCGACGAACTGATATCCATAGAGGCGAGCCCGATTATCACGAGTTCCGGCAGTTGAATTGCCCTTGAATCAGCAATGAGGCGAAGAGTGTCTGCCATCTCAAGATAGGAATTCATCTCCTTTGTCCGATAGCCCCCTCCGATCATGAGCATGAAGTCGAATTCATTATATTTAGTGCAACCCCCGAAGGCGGCATAAGCATAGAGATCTGAGCGCTTCAAATCTTCAATATCTAGCCTTGTCAATTTCTCGTACCCAAGACCGCACGCCATCCATGGCGCCGAGAGCATTATATCCGTTCGATATCCTCTCATTGCCCCTGTCTTGGCAACATTCGCCGAATTATAGGTCAACGAGTAGAGAAAGGACGGTTTCTCCGGAGCAAGAAAATCAGCTGCGCCTGCTTCCGAATGGAATCCTACTGCGGACAGCACTACTGCCAGGGAACCCACAAGGACAATTGCCGCTGTTCTAGAAGCCAAATTGAACCCCCATACCGAGACCGTAGTTGCTGAATTTCGGATTATCACTGAAGAAGAGAGCGATTATCACATCGGCATATGGCGCTATGCCAAAGCCGGCAAAGGAGTTGATCTGTATTCCCCAGTTCAGGTTCTCAAATGGCGTAAAGAGCAGGCTCGAACATGATACTGTTGATCTATCGAGCTCCATCATTATCCAGCCAAAGCCAAAGGCAGGCTTATAGAGTTCCTCTTCCATAACTACGGAGTTCTTTCTGTAGATCTTGGGGGATTGGCTCGACACACGCCACTCTTCATGGTCATGATAACTGATCGCCATTCGTTGAAACCCCGCAAGCAGATAGATATCGTTATTCGATTCTGACTGGTAATCGCCGCCGGGGAGGTACAAGTCTTTTGCAAGCCGGAACATCACAAAGGCATTTTGAAAAGAGAAAGACGAACCTTCACTGCTTCTCGGATTCATGTCCGCCCAGGTCCATCCCAGTCCACGATTGTCTCGCAAAGCGAACCCGAATGACCAGAAGCCCTGTAATTTATCATGGTTCACTTGTGACCACATCACAGCCTGTGCGGCATAGAAACCGTAATCGTAAGCCTTTTTCCCACGCGGAGGTTCTTTGATGGCCGTAAGAAACGACCAAGAAGTGTCGCCTGTTAGAGTCTTCTCGTCGGTGCTAGCTATATTTGTGGTGATAGTGACGCTATGCATCGAGTTTTCCTGAAGCGGCTTCCGTGGTTTCAGAACCACGGTCCGATCTTCGTTGCTCAATTCGTAGCGTCCTTCGACCATACGATCGTCAAAGCTCAACCTGAAGGATTTTTCATTGACGGTTGAGGTTGCTATCGGTTTGTCAAAAGTCACGGCAACGGAGTCGGTGCAAGGAACATCAAGGTCCCCGTCCAATGGATAGGTCGACTCAATAGAAAGCCGGGTTGAAAACATGTCCTCAAAATGGATCAGGAGTATCGAAAAATTGTTGAAATTGCCTAAAACAATGCTCAGGGCATTTTTTTCGGTAGCGTAAGAAGCTACAGCGCCGCTCCCCGCTTCGCTTTGCTCGGGTATAGCTCTGCCGTATTTGCTCTCGCGCTCAGATACGAAATTCGGGCTCAAGAGCACAACCGATTTCACTCTTTCGCCGGCCGGCAGAGGCAAATCCACCTTGATTGTACGTTCGGTCGGGTCAATATCCCGCGTAGCTATGAGGTAGACCAATCTGTAATCCTCTCCGTACTCGCAAGGCTTCGATTGAGCCACCACATACAATCCGTCAGGGTTCGGCGTCAGCGTTAATCCGGCATTCCCATTATCATCGAAGTTGTTCGTCATGCTATGATAGACTGTTGCCAAGAGCGGATCGGCGAGCGTATCCTTCCATGCCTCATAGAACCTGGCATATCTGGCATATGGTGATGAGCTGAACCTCGTGCTGTCATTGTTCTCTTTGCCGCTCTCTTCGAGAGCCGTAAGCAGGTCATCCATCCCTGTCTTGTCTCCACCGA
>JAPLKY010000012.1 GCA_026387805.1 Candidatus Krumholzibacteriia bacterium | reverse complement strand
TCGACGTGTTGCTGTAGATCCACACCGGCCAACCCGTCATCCAGGTGGCGTCGTGGTTCAAACCGTACACGCGCCCGGCGCTGCTCTGAACGACCATCTCGAGATGGCCGTCGCCGTCGATGTCCCCCACGGCGGGGCTCGCTGTGATATTGGCGCCCGTATCGACGACCTTCAAGGGCCAGCCGGGCACCCGGCTCCCGTTGCCGTTGAGGCAGTAGATGCTGTCGTTGGGGGAACAAACAATGAGCTCCCCGACGCCATCCTCGTCCATATCGGCGATCGCCGGCGTGGACATGTGCCAGGTTGCGGGATTCTTCGTCACGAAGAAGACGCCGTCGGTCGCCGGATTGGCGTCACCGTCCCGGACTTCCGTTCCGTTATGGTGCCATGCGTATACCTTGCCATAGACGTCGTACGTAATGATCTCGAGATCGCCGTCTCCGTCGATATCTCCGACCACCGGGCTCGCCCAGCACAGGTAGCTCGTCGTTTTCGGCCACCCGGGGAGCGAGGCGCCGTCCTTGTTGAAAATGAATATCTGCTTCGTGTTCCATGAAGCCGCGATGATCTCGAGCCCCGCCACGCCATCGACGTTCGCAAGGGCGACGGTCGCCGTGAAGTTGCTTCCGAGAGTATTGAAGACGCCCCACGTGAGCGGCTGGCCGTCCCCGTCGCGCACCTCGATGCCGTTGCCGTGCCATGCATACACGTAGTCCGACCCCGCGACGACCTCCGGCCGTCCGTCGCCGTCGATGTCGCCTATCTTGACGCTGCTCGCCGTCTCCTTGGCCATCTTGTTCGGCCATCCCGAGAGCTGGGGCGGACTCGTCGTGGCGGTCTGCTCGACGCTCGGCGGACCCTCGTTGCCGCACGAGTCGACGAGCGTGATCAGGTAATAGTAGCGCGTGCTCGCCGCGAGCCCCGTATCGCGATAGAGCGTGAACCGGATGAGGTCGCCGTTCGCGAGCTCGTAAGGTCCCCCCTGCGTTTGCGAATGATACACCTGGTACCGGTACGCCTCGAGAGTGTCGGGTCTGCGCCACGTCACGTGAATCTCGTTCGGACCGTAGCTCGAATTGAGAACGACCGCCGTTGGCGCACCCGGCTTGCGAAGCTCCATCCGCTTCGTGAACATCTTCCCGAACCGGTCGACCGCCTCGAAGGTGAAATAGTTGACCTGGTCGAAGTGCCGCTCCGAAAGCACGAAACCCTCCCCCTCGGCAACGTCGAGAAGCCCCATATCGGCGTAGCTCGACGTGCTGTCAACGACGATGATATCGCTGTCGAGGGAACGAATACGTCCGGCGATGCCCTGGGCGACCCCCGAGCCGAAGTTCTTCAGCGAAACCTTGAAGAGAAAATCCTCTCCCTCCTCGATGATGCCGTTGTTGTTGCCGTAGGGAAGCGTATCGCTGAGCGCATTCACGTAGAGCTCGATCGCCGGCGCATGGACCGCGAGGGCGAACTTCTCGGACCAGAATCCCCCCGTCGAGTCGCGCACGTCGATCGTGAATTCGATCGGGTGCATGTCCGGCACCGATGCATCGACGCTGAACCGCATGACATCGACGCCATACGCCTTGGCGCCTGCCGCGAGATCCGGGTATATCGACGTGCTGTCGATCACCGTCACTTCGGGATCGGTCGAACGGACGAT
>JAPLKY010000196.1 GCA_026387805.1 Candidatus Krumholzibacteriia bacterium | reverse complement strand
GTCTAACTTGAACCACATCTGACCTAGAGTGATATCTTCCAGGTTATCCCACCGCAGTTCCGGAAGTGTTAGATAGGAAGGCTCGAATTGGGCGGCCCTCACAATACAAACAGATTTGCCTGATAATCCATTCCCTTCAATCGCTTGCTCCTTCACCCACGCAGCAAAGTTGCGTACATCCTCGACACACCAACCAGTTAGGAAATGTGTCCTATCATAGTAACTGCAACAAATAGAACCGTCCAGCCTTTCAGAGTTTATTGTATAGGTTGTCGTATCTTGCACATGGTACGTGGACAAGGCTTCAAGAAACACCTGACAGGCTTTCAAATGCAAAGAATCAGCAGTAATCCAACCTTTCTTTGTATAATTAAGCCAATTCTGGTAAGCGATATTGCTTGATTCACCGCCATGTACTTCGTTTCCCAACAATTCTTGCCTCGCCTTTGCGGTAATGACGTGTAATCCATATGTAATAGCTTTGTTGGGGTTCTGTGTATCTCCGGGCTCGCAAGAAGGCTTAAGTATGAGAAGCATGCATGCCATTGTTTGAATTACCGGAATCTTAGTCCGCCTGATGCCACCCAGAATACTCACTTGATCGTTCCCTTCCAATAGCTAAATGCGGTTCAAGAACTGGTTAGGTCGAACTGGCTAAAACGTGCATGCCTCCGCTCCGCAAGGCAGCGCAATCGGTTGCCTTTCTAAGACCCCCTTTAGCAGCAATCCTAACCCTTTCATAATACCATTATTAACTAATTACGAGTTATTCCCCCAGGCAACAATATTCCTGTACCATAAAGAAGCAAACCATGTCAATACAAATCTGGTTTATACAAAATATTCTTGGATACAAACCTAGACCCCTGCGGACAATTCCGACAAGGTAATGAGTATCACCTTTTGACATAGAAACATGACTAAGCTTAAGAATGGGCTCTCTGCCATACACTTAGATCGCCAATACGGTTACATGCCCCTCGACCGACTCGGCGAGCGCGGATAGATCATACCCGCCCTCGAGCATCGATACGATTCTCCCCTTGCAGTGCTTTTCGGCGCTCGCCTTGAGGAGCTCCGTCATCGTCCTGAACGCCGAGGTCGTGAGGACGATACCGGAAAGCGGATCGTCCTCATGCGCATCGAAGCCGGCCGAGATGAGAATGAACTCGGGCCTGAACTCGTCGAGCGCGGGAACGATGCGGTCGCGGAACGCGGCGAGATACTCGCGATCGCCTGAACCCGCGCTCATCGGAAGATTGATCGTGTAGCCCTGCCCCTTTCCGCTCCCGATCGTCTCGGCGCTTCCCGTGCCGGGGTAATGCGGATACTGATGAAGGCTGATATAGAGCACGCGATCGTCTTCGATGAACATGCTCTCGGTGCCGTTTCCGTGATGGACGTCCCAGTCGACGATCGCGACGCGCTTGAGCCCTGCCTCCTCGACGAGGTGCGCGGCCGCGACGGCAATATTGTTGAAAATGCAGAATCCCATCGCGCGGCTCCGCTCGGCGTGATGGCCCGGCGGCCGCACGCAGCAGAAGGCCGATGAGATCTTTCCCTCGAGCACGAGGCGAGCCGCTTGTACTCCCGCCCCGGCCGCATGGAGCGCGGCCGCGGGGGTTACCTTCGTCGCCACCGTATCACCCCAATCGAGCACGACCGGCTCGTCGATCTCGAGCGCGAGGATATTCTTCACGTACTTCGGATCGTGCACGCGCTCCAGCCACTCGATCTTCGCGGGCTCCGCTTCGATGAACGAAAGCGACGAAGCTATGGGGCTCTTCTTGATTCGTGCGAGGATCGCTTCGACGCGCTGGGGGCTTTCGACGTGGTTGTATCCCGCGAGATGTTTCATGAAAAGCTCGTGCCGGAAAAATCCGATCATGCTTCGCCTTTCTGTATGCGTCCCGTCATCGGAACGAACCGCACGCCGATGAGCTCGCGGCGCTCGACCGCACCGCCGCGGCGCGTGAGGAGCTCGAGGTACTGCTCGCCGCTTCCGACCGGCACGATCATGCGCCCTCCTTCGGCGAGCTGCTCGAGAAACCGCTCGGGCGTCCGATCCGGCGCGGCCGTCACCATGATCGCGTTGAAGGGGACTGCCTCGGGCCAGCCGAGCGATCCGTCCCCCGCACGGAAATGAATATTCGAATATCCCAGCTCGCCGAGCACCTTCTGTGCCCTGGCCGAAAGCTCCTCGACGATCTCGATCGTGTAGACCTCGGCGGCGAGCTCGGCGAGAACGGCCGTCTGATAGCCCGAACCCGTTCCGATCTCGAGCACGCGGTCCGTGCTTCCGATCGCGAGCGCCTCGGTCATATAGGCGACGATGTACGGCTGCGAGATCGTCTGTCCGTGCCCGATGGAGAGCGGTCCGTCGTGGAAGGCGAACTCGCGGTCGTGCCTCTCGACGAAAAGCTCGCGGGGGACCTTGCGCATCGCATCGAGCACGCGCTTGTCGCGAACGCCCCGGCGCTCGATCTGGTCCTTGACCATGCGCTCGTGGTCGCGTCTATCATTTTGCGAGGATTCCCGGATCATCCGAGCGTCTCCTTGATCCTGCGCTCGGCCTCGTCGAGCGCCTCCGCGACGCGCGCGCCGTCGCCGCCTCCCCCCTGGGCGAAGTCCTTCCCGCCCCCTCCGCGCGCCCCCACAATCGCCGCGCACACCTTCATGAGCTCACCCATATTGAGCGGAATGCCGGAGGAGCATGCGAAGATGAGCGCGGGGCTCGGGCCCGAGAGACCGAAGAGCACGATCTTCTTCCCCATTTCGCGGATCTTCGTCGCCGTTTCCCTGAGCGAGGCGGCGTCCCCTTCGCCGAACATACGCTTCACAATATCGAAGTCGCCGGCCGAGCCGGTCGCGACCGAAAGCCCTGCGGCCCGGAAACCCGCGAGCTCCCGAGAGAGCTCATCGTTCTTCTTTCTCAGCTCCCGGCCCTCGTCCCCGAGCTTCCCGATCACGCGCGGAATCTCCCGCCAGTCGGTGGTAAATCCCCCCGCAATCGCGGAGAGAATCTTATGCTTCGCGGCGTAGTCCTTCACCGCGCGGGCGCCGCAGAGAAACTCGACGCGGGCGTTTCCCTTGACCTTCTCCAGGCCCAGTATTTTCACGATGCCGATCTCGCCGGTCGAACGAACGTGCGTGCCGCAGCAGGTGGAGCTATCGAAGCCCTCGATCTCGACGATTCTCACTCGCTCGACTCCTTCGGGCAGCCTCGAGCGGAGAACGGTCGACGTTTCGATCTCGCCCGCTTCGGCATTGCGACACGCAATCGGGATATTCCTGAAAACGATCTCGTTCGCTCGCGCTTCCGCCTCTTCGAGCCGCGCCTCGCCCGGGGCGTTCCCCTCGAGATCGATCGTGCAGATCTCCTCGCCGAGATGGAACGAAACGGTCTTGAGCTTGTAGCTCTCGAGAAAGACGCGCGAGAGAAGATGCTGCCCCGAATGCTGCTGCATGTGATCGAATCGCCGGGCCCGATCGATCCTTCCCTCGACCTCGTCCCCTGCCTGGAGCTCCCCTTTCACGAGATGGCGCACACCCTTCTCGCTCTCGGCAATGGCTACGACCTCGCGCCCACCGAGCGTCCCGCCAAAGACGTACCGCCCCTGCGCGGGGTGGTCCACGATCCCACCACCCGCTACATGGGCGGCGTCGCCGGCCACGCCGGCCTGTTCAGCACCGCGGCCGATCTCTCGCGCTTCTGCCGCATGGTGCTCGGCGGCGGGGCGATCGGCAGCGTCCGCATCCTGTCGCCG
>JAPLKY010000294.1 GCA_026387805.1 Candidatus Krumholzibacteriia bacterium | reverse complement strand
CGGCGGCCATGCTCGCGGCCTGCCCCATGCATATCGTCGCGACGTCGCAGGAGATGTATTGCATCGTGTCGTAGATGGCGAGTCCCGAGGAGACAACGCCGCCCGGGCTATTGATGTAGATGAAGATATCCCTCGTCGGGTCCTCCGCCTCGAGAAACAGAAGCTGGGCGATGACGCTGTTCGCCAGCGTGTCCTCGATCGCCGTGCCGATGAAGACGATGCGATCCTTGAGGAGCCGCGAATAGATGTCGTACGCCCGCTCCTCCCTTCCTCTCGTTTCGATGACATACGGAATCGGTATGTATGCCGAATTGTAGATCTTCTCCATTGCTTCCTCTCTTTCAGGGCCGGATTCAGGCGGCGCCGAGAATGATCTCGAATATCTTCCGTTCCCGGAGCCTGCTCTTGAGATTCGCGATCCGCTCATGATCCTTCATGAACAGCTTCTTGACGTCCTCGATCTGCCTTCCGTTCTCGTCGGCGATGTGCTGAAACTCCCCGTCCACGTCCGCCTCCGAGACGTCGATGCCCTCCTTCTCCGCGATACGCTCCATCACGAAATAGCGCTTTATGTTCCTGAGCGCGACGCGGTCGAAGAACTCATCGATCTGTTTCCGCTTTTCCTCGTTCTCCTCTTTCTCGACGCCGGCCGCCTCCCGTCTGCGCTCATCCTCCTCGCGCAGCTCCTTCTTGAAACGGTCCTGCATGGTTCGGGGTATTTCGAACGGATTTCGCTCGATGATGAGATCGATTGCGCGCTCCTCGCGCTTTCTGCGCCCCTCCCTCGCCTTTTCCTCGAAGAGCCTCGCGCGGACGTCCTCCCGCAGCTCGGGAAGCGTCTTGAACCTCGAATCGACTTTCGCGGCGAACTCGTCGCTCAGGGGCGGGACCTGCTTCTCGCGCACGTCGTTCACGCTGAATTCGTACCCGATCTTCTTGCCCGCGAGCCGCTCGGGCTTGTAATCCGCCGGATAATCGACGTCGACCTTTCCGGACTCGCCGACGCGCTTCCCCTGAATCGCCTCTTCGAACGCGGGAAAAATCTGGCCCGAGCCGAGCTCGACCGGATAGTTGGAATGAGAGAGGATCGTCCCCGACGGCCTTCACGTCCCGGAACTCCGGATCGCCGACCGGCTCCAGACTGTTCTCCACGATAACGTGCTCGTAGGCGAGCGGCAGGATGCTTCGGATCGCCTCGGCCCTGATCTCATCGGCAAAGCGCTTCTCCACGATGTCGACGGGCACCTTGCCCTTCCTGAAACCGGGAAGCGCGACCTCTTTCACCATTTCCTTGAGCACGCGCGAGCGCTCTCCCTTGAACCGCTCCGGGGTTACCTCCACCGATATCACCCTTCGGCAACCATTCTCCTCGGCTACCTGGACCCGGATTTCACCTTCGAGAAACTTTCTTTCCATCATTCCCCCATAGTCAGAGCGGCCGGATATCACCCATGCAAACTGATTTCTTTCCTGGTGCGAGAGGGGGGATTTGAACCCCCACGAGTTTCCTCACTGGATCCTAAGTCCAGCGCGTATGCCAGTTCCGCCACTCTCGCTTTCCTTCTGAGGCTATAACACTATATCATATAATGAAATACGGTGCGACGCCTCGGTCAATTAAGAATTCTTACTCCTTTGACATATAAATCTACTATGTAGCACCCCTTTTTTCAAACGGATTCGAGCATAAGCTCTGCCATCCGCCTTCCTGCAAACCCCTCAGAATCAGCTCTATCATCGCCCTTTGAATTCGGAATCCCTTTTCCCGAGAAAGGCATTCATGCACTCCTTCATGTCCTCCGTGCCGCACGTCATGGCGAAGAGGGCCGCCTCGAGCCGCAAGCCGTCCTCGAACGACATCTCCGTTCCGTGATTGACCGCTTCCATGCATGCCTTGAGCGAGAAGGCCGGCTTCTTGAGAAAGAGCCGGGCCATCTCGTCGACGGCTTTCGGAAAGTCCTCAGGGGAAGCCACCTTGTTGACGAGACCGAGTGCGAGCGCCTCCTGGGCCGAGAGTATTCTGCCCGTCGTCACGAGCTCCATGGCGATACCCCGGGGTATCAGACGCGCGAGCCGCTGGGTGCCTCCGTAGCCCGGCATCGTTCCGAGATTGATCTCCGGAAGCCCGATCCGCGCCTTGTCCACGGCGATCCGGACCGTGCACGCCAGGGCGAGCTCGCAGCCGCCGCCGAGCGCGAAGCCGTTTATCGCCGCGATGACCGGCTTGCCCAGATTTTCCATGAGATTGGTCAGGCGCTGCCCCCGCGCGGCGAACTCCCTGCCTCCGAGCGGTTCGAGTTTCAGGAGCTCGCCTATATCCGCTCCCGCCGCGAACGATTTATCGCCCGCGCCGGTGAGAATCACGACGCCCGCCTCGCCGTCCTCCTTCATCTGCGTGAAGGCGGCGATGAGCTCGACCACCGTCTGGATGCTCAGCGCGTTGAGCTTGGCCGGCCGGTTGATCGTCACCTTTCCGATGCACCCCGACTTTTCAACGAGCACGTTTTCGAATCCCATCTCCCGCTCCTTTCGCATGATCCGGGCTATTTAAGGATGCGGTGCGCGCCAGTGTCAACAATAAACTGTTTCTTGACTTGCATCGCGTTATTCGGTTATCCATTGTTCAATTATGAACGAGCGCAGTCCGAAGATTCTCCCGATCGCCGCGGGTCTGATCGCGCTTTTCACTCTCATCCCCCTCGCGGCGCACTCGAGCGCTCCGCAGCGCGGCGACGCGCTCAAGCAGGCTCTCGTGCGCTTCTTCGAGGACGGAGAGCCGAGCGCCGCTCTCGCCCCCGGCCAACCGCTCCACGCGCTCGGCGCCTATCCGATAACGGCGACGACCGTCTATCTCCTCCTGGAGAACGATCCCCTGCCTCTCAGGAGATTCTACCCCGACATATCCCGGACCGTCATGGACCTCTTCGCGGAGCCGAACCTCGCCGGCGGCCTCGTCCGGGGCATGCCGGGAGCGCCGAAGGGAAGCGGTTCGATCCTCTCCCCCGGCCTCAACGCCCTCGCCG
>JAPLKY010000065.1 GCA_026387805.1 Candidatus Krumholzibacteriia bacterium | reverse complement strand
GGTCGATTACATCGGGGTGGGGCCGGTATTTCGGTCGTCGACGAAACCGGAGGCGAAGGCGGTCGGCGTCGAATTCGTGAGGAGCGCGCGCGGCATGACCGGGCTCACGCTCGTCGCCATCGGCGGGATCACCGCGGCGAATGCCCTCGAGGTCCTCGACGCGGGAGCGGACGGGATCGCGGCTGCTTCGGCCCTTCTTGAGGGAGACATCGGGAAAAACTGCTTTACCTTGAAGAAAATCATTGCTACAAGATTGCAGTAAGAAAGAATGAGATCGCAGAACGCGCGGGCGGCTCATCGCGGGGCCCGCGAGATCGGGCTTCCGGTCCACTGACGGCGTCAATCCGGGTCGAGGATATCAATGCGGATAACGAAGGGCGTGTTGCTCGTTATTTTGGCCGTGTTTCTCGGCGTGGCTCTCGCGTCGCATCAGAATGAGGACGTCGCCGCGCCCGGGGACGAGTGGGGCGCGTTCTGGCAGGCGAAAAATCTGTGCGGACCGATCGGCGCGGGAGTTACGGGATCGCTCCATTATCTCTTCGGCCCCGTGCTCTCATGGTTCTGGCCGCTCTGCGTCCTGCTCTTTGCCCTGCTCGCGTTCAAGGACATCGAGGCGCGAAGGTACTGGAGGCGCATCGCGTGTTCGCTCGCGTTGTTCGTCGTCCTTGCCGGAATCACGGCCGTTTTCGGCGGTCGCGGAGCGGCCGGGCTCACCGGCATGAAGACGCTCGGATTTCTCAGGCTTCTCTCGGGGAGGGTCGGATCGGTTCTCATTCTCGCCGCCCTCTTTCTTGTCCTGTCCTTTCTCCTGTTTCCGGGGGCGGTGGAGGGGCTCCTTTCGAAGCTCAAGGACATACGCCTGCCGCGGCTCGCGATTCCGAGGCCGGATAGGGGCGATGGGAAGTCGGAACGCGCGAAACGGAAGAAGGAGAAGACGGATAAGGAAGTTCCCGAGATCCCGGTGATCATCGAGGACGAAATCGCGCCGGAATCCGGAAAGAGGATTTCGAATCGAACCGAAGAGGCGCGGAACCGGAAGCCTCCGAAGATCACCGTTCCCGAGCTTCCCGTCGCGAAGGGGGTAGACGGGGGATTCCCGAACGCCGACGAGGCGCCGGCGCCGCCTCCCGATGCGGCGGGGGAGATGCCGCTGCCGGAGCTCTCCCTTCTCGATGATTATGAAGCGCGGGGAGTGTCGTACAGCACGGAGGATCTCATCGCGCGGAGCGAGGTCATCGAGAAGAAGCTCAGGGATTATGGGCTCGACGGCAAGATCCAGGAGGTGCGGCCGGGCCCCGTCGTGACGACGTTCGAGTTCGTCCCCGCGGCGGGGGTCAAGGTGAGCCAGATCGCGAGCCGGACGGACGATGTCTCGCTCGCGCTCGCCGCGCGCTCCATCCGCATCGAGGCGCCGATTCCGGGGCGCGGCGCGGTCGGCATCGAGGTTCCCAATCCGGAGCCGAGCATCGTCTCTCTCAAGGAGCTTCTCGAACACTATCCCGCCGACAAGGACGGACTCGTCGTGCCGCTGGGCAAGACGGTGACGGGGGAGCCGTTCTTCGCCGATATATCCGACATGCCGCATCTGCTCATCGCGGGCGCCACGGGAAGCGGCAAAAGCGTCTGCATCAACACGATCATCTGCTCGCTTCTCTTTCATCACACGCCGGCCTCGTGCCGGTTCATTCTCGTCGATCCCAAGCGTCTCGAGCTCATCTCCTACAACGATATCCCGCATCTCCTCCATCCGGTGATCACCGAGTCGAAGCGCGTGCTCAAGGTCCTCCAATGGCTCACGGTTGAGATGGATCGCCGGTATAAACTGCTTGCCTCCGTCGGCGTCAAGAACATCCAGGGTTTCAACCGCAAGGTCGACGAGGAAGAGCTCGTTCATCCCGAAACGCAGGAGCGGCTCTCCCGGCTTCCGTACTACGTGACGATCATCGACGAGCTCGCCGACATCATGGTCACGATGGGAAACGAAATCTATCCGCCGATCACCCGTCTCTCGCAGATGGCCCGGGCCGTGGGAATCCACCTCGTTTTCGCGACGCAGCGGCCGTCGGTCGACGTTGTCACGGGGCTGATCAAGGCGAATTTCCCATGCCGGCTCGCGTTTCAGGTGACGTCAAAGACCGACTCGCGAACGATCCTCGACGCGAACGGCGCCGAGAAGCTTCTCGGAAACGGAGACATGCTCTTCCTGCCCAAGAATCTCCCGCATCCGATCCGACTCCAGGGTGCGTTCATTTCGGAGAACGAATCGGAGCGCGTGGCCACCTACTGGAGGAAGTTCGCGGCCGCCGAAGAGGCGCTCGATCTCGCGGATGATGCTCCCGCCGCCGGCGATGACGACGCCCCGATCGACGATGAGCTCTTCCAGAAGGCGAAGGAGCTCGTCGTGATTCATCAGCAGGGCTCGATTTCGCTCCTCCAGCGGCGCCTCCGGGTCGGCTACGCGCGCGCCGCCCGCCTCATCGACATGCTCGAGCAGGCGGGGGTCGTGGGCCCGTTCGAGGGAAGCAAGGCGCGGCGGGTCCTCGTGAGCCGCGAGAGTTACGATGAAAGCTGAAGCGCCGATTCTCCCCGGAACCTATTTCTTCTTCAATCTCGGATGTCCGAAGAACCTCGTCGACGCCGAGAAGGTCGCCGCGGGGCTCGAGCAGGCGGGATGGGGGGAAGCGGCTTCGCCGGGCGAAGCGGCGCTGCTCGTCGTCACGACGTGCGCATTCATCGCAAGCGCGATGGAGGAATCGGTCGAGGAGATTCTGCGCGTCGGCGCCGCGAAGAGGAAGGGACAGGTTCTCGCCGTGCTCGGGTGCCTCGTATCGCGCGAGGCGCGCGCGCTCCGCACGCTTCTTCCCGAAGTGGACCTGTTCTGCGCCGTGGACGAGATGCCGCTTCTCGCGGAGAAGATCGCGGCCGGAAGGGGAGGAACGGAAGGCGTCCTTCCGGCGAATGCCGGCACGGCGCCCCCGGAGGGGCCGCGCCGCGCATGCCCGATCCCCGGGCGGCGGCTCTTCACGCCCCCGCATCTCGCGTACCTCAAGATCTCGGACGGCTGCGGGAACCGGTGCAGCTATTGCACGATTCCCTCGATCAGGGGGGAGTTCGGACCGGGGCCGGAGAGAGGACCTGTACGATCTTCTCGAGGCGCTCGCGGACGGGGCGCGGTTCGAATGGATACGTCTCATGTACCTCCATCCCGCGCACGTCGACGTCGGAAGGCTCGTTCCTCTCATCAAGGGGGGGGCGATCACCCCGTATCTCGACGTTCCGATTCAGCACGTTTCGAACCCGATTCTCACGCGAATGGGGCGCGGATACGCGAGAAAGGATCTCGATGCGCTGTTCGACGTTCTGCGCTCGTCGATCGACGATCTCGTTCTGCGGACGACGGTGATGACCGGTTTTCCCGGAGAGACGGAAGCTCAATTCAGGGCGCTCGCCGGTTTTCTCGAGGACGTTTCCTTCGATCACGTCGGTGTTTTCGCCTATTCGCCCGAGGCCGGAACGAAGGCGCGCGCGCTCGCGGGAAGGGTTCCCGCGCGCGTCGCGCTCGCCCGGAAGGAGGAGCTGCTCGACATCCAGATGGATGTCTCCCAGGAGCGCTTGACCGCCCGGCTCGGCACCGAGATGAAGATTCTCATCGATTCGCGCATCCCTCCCGACGAGCGCCCGCACCGGAATATCGAATGGGAGGGAAGATTCTACGGACAGGCCTACGAGATCGACGGAGTGACGTACGTGAAAGGAAGCATTCGTTCATCCGGATCCTTCGTCCGCGCGCGGATCGTCGAGGCGCAGGCCTATGATCTCATCGCCGAGGTCGTGCACGACGAGGGGCGCGCGATCTCCGGAGCGGCCGCGAAGGCGCGGTTCTGAGGATTTCATTTGACTTTTTTCCGCAATTGCTGATGATTATTACGGTTAGATGTATTACCGGCGAGCGGCTGCCGTATCGCCCAAGAGGTAACCCCCCGCGGAGGTGGAATCCATTGGATAATTTCATGCGTAACAAGGGATTCGTGAAGGCCGTTTGCCTGATCTGCCTCGTCGCCATTCTCGGCATCGATCCCCTCTTTGCGGCATCGGATAAATCCCCGCGGGGAATTCCCACCAATTTCGAGATCATCGAACGGATTTCCGCCGAGACGGTGCGGGAAATCATCTCCGGGATGGGAACCATCCGGCAGGAAGGCGTCGTGCTTCTGAACAAGACGAAGGGCGCGGGCAGCGTCGATTTCGTGCTCGAGAACGCCTTCGTCAGGGATATGCGCGACGCGGGAATCAAGGTCGCGATCGAGGGACCGAAGAAGGATGAAGCGGTCGTCGGGAGCGGGAACTATCGCCTTTCGTATCAGATCGTACGGCTGGCCGTTTCTTACCCGAGGATATCGAGAACCTGGTGGCTGGGATCGAAGCACGTCGCGCGCGCCGCTCAAGCGGACGTGTTCGTCCAGTTCATCGATCTCGCGACGGGCGATATCGCCTGGGTCAAGGAGATCCATAAGGAATACAACGACACGATCGATTACTCCAAGCTCAAGTTGGTCGAAGAGGCGCAGTATGATTTCACGAGGCCCGCGCGGAGCGAATTCAGGATGACGAAGCTTCTCGAACCGCTCGTCGTCGGCGGTATCGTGGTCGGTCTCGTATATCTCTTCTTCTCCAATCAGAGCAGCAAATAGGGCGGCTTTCCTGAAGGATTGTGGCGATGCGTTCTCTCCCCGGTGCACGATGCCTCGTATCGCTCGGCGTGCTCGCGCTTCTCGCCGTATCTTCGTGCAATCGCGCGGAGATCCTCGACAAGGCGGCGAAGGAATACGCGGCGGGACGTTACCGTGAAGCGGTTTT
>JAPLKY010000348.1 GCA_026387805.1 Candidatus Krumholzibacteriia bacterium | reverse complement strand
CGGCGGCGTTCCCGCTTCCGCACGGCGCGAGCGGGCGATGGAATCCCTGCGGGCCGTCGGGCTCCTCGATCGCGCCGCGCACCGCCCGAACGAGCTGTCGGGCGGGCAGAGGCAGCGCGTGGCCATCGCGCGCGCGCTCGTCAACAATCCGTCGCTCATCCTCGCCGACGAACCGACCGGCAATCTCGACAGCCGCACGGGCGAGGAGATCATGCTCATCTTCAAGAAGATTCACGAAGCGGGCAACACGATCATGATCGTCACTCATGAGGAGTACATCGCCGAGCACACCAAGCGCATCGTGCGTCTTCTCGACGGGAAGATCGCCTCGGACGTGAGAATCGGGTCCGGGACGCCTTCGTGATCGGGCCGCGCACGGGCATGGATCGATCGATGGCGTGAACCGCTCGCGCTTTTCTTTTCCGCAAGGGGGGACCATGAAGAAAATAAGGAAACGGTATTTCATCTTCCTCGCCGTCGCCGTCGTCGTCGTGATACTCGTGCTCGTGAACCTGAAAGCGCGCGAGAAACGGGCGCTTGCCGTTCAAACGGAGGAGGTCACGAAACGCGACATCACGATGGTGATCTCGGCCTCGGGAAGCGTTCGCCCGAAACGCAAAGTGGATATCAGCGCGAGCACCATCGGCAAGGTGACGAGGGTGGCCGTGAAGGAAGGGGAGATCGTCCGGAAGGGGCAGTTCCTGCTCCAGATCGATCCCGTCGAGCTCGAAACGACCGTTGCGCGGATCCGGGCGATGCTCGAAGCGGCCAAGTCGAGCGAGAAACAGGCCGTGGCCCAGGCGGAGCAGGCGAAGAACGACTACGAGCGGGCGAAAACGCTTCTCGAAGGGGGCCATCGGACGACGCAGGAAGTCGAAACGGCGAAGACGAACTACGACGTCGCCGCGGCCCGGCTCGAAGCGGTCAAACAGGAAATCGCCCAATACCGGGCCAATCTCGAGAGCGCCGAGCACAGCCTCAAGGAAGTGACGATCGTCGCCCCCATGTCGGGGATCGTCACGCGTCGCAACGTCGAGGAAGGGGAGATTGCGATCATGGGGACGCTCAACAACCTCGGCACCGTGCTCCTCACGATAGCGGATCTCTCGACGATCGAGACCGAGATCGAAGTCGACGAGACGGAAGTGACGCACATGAAGATCGGCGATAAGGCGAAGGTGACGCTCGATGCGTTTCCCGATACGTCGTTCACGGGAGAGGTGACCGAAATCGGGAACAGCCCCATCGTCTCGGGCGCCTCGGCGGCCCAGCAGGGGGTCGATTTCAAGGTTGTCGTCACGATCCACGGCGCCATACCGAACGTGCGCCCCGGCCTTTCGGCCGACGCGGAGATCACCGTCGCGGAGGCGAAAGGCGCGCTCACGATCCCGATCCAGAGCCTCACCGCGCGGAGAAAACGGGATCTCAAGGGATACAAGGCGGCCTCCGATACGACGGGGGCGGCCGATACGGCGAAAGCGACCGATGCCGCGAAGCCGGCCCCGGCGGAGGCGGATACGGCGAAATCCGGAGCCGCCGACACCGAGGTCGAGGGGGTCTTCGTCGTGAAGGACGGGAGAGCCCAGTTCCACGCCGTCAAGGTGGGCATATCGAGCCAGAAATATTTCGAGGTCACATCGGGGCTCGACGCGAGGGACAAGATCGTCAGCGGCAATTTCAAGGCGATCCGGGAGCTCAAGGACGGACAGCGCGTGAAGATCACCGGAAAGTCCGAACCGGGCGCCAAGGACAAAGAAAAAGAGAAGTAGGGAGAGCGGCCCTTCGCCGGAAACCATGCTCATACTCGAGGGAATACGTATCGCGCTGCGTGCCCTCCGGGACAATAAGCTGCGCACCTCTCTCACGCTGCTCGGCAACATCGTCGGGACGATGTCCGTCATCGCGGTCGTCTCTCTCATCAACGGCATCGATCACTATGTGAGCGAGGAGGTCGCGGAGCAGGGGAGCAACGTCTTCACCGTCGAACGCATCAATTTCTTCGAGGCGATCACGGACCTCGACGCGTTCCTCGAAGCGCTCGCGCGGAACAAGCCGCTCAGGCTGAGCGACGTCGAATACCTCAAACGGTCGGTCCCCTCGAGCTCCGTGATCGGGGCCTCGATCTCCGGATCCGATCGCGTCACCTTTCAGGAATCGTATGTCGATAATATCGAGATCAAGGGGCGCTCCGAGGAGTACCCGCTGATCGAGAATGCCGAGCTGGCGGCGGGGGCGCACATCTCGCGGATCGAGGTGCAGCGGAGCAACGCGGTCGCGGTCATCGGCTGGGACGTTTATCAGCATTTCTTCGCCGGACGCGACGCGGTCGGAAAGAAGATCAAAATCGGCAGTCGCCATTTTCTCGTCATCGGCGTCGTCAAGAATCTCGGCAGCGTCCTCGGCCAATCGCGGAACCGGTTCGTGTACATTCCCGTGACGACCCACCTCAAGATGTACGGATCGCGGCGTTCGATCGAGATCAAGGTCAGGGCCGCCGATATCCGTTTCATGCAGCAGGCGATCGACGAGGCGACGATGGCGATGCGCATCAGACACCGGCTGCGTCCCCTCGAGGAGAACGACTTCAGCGTCACGACCTCCCAGCAGCTCATATCCCTGTGGCAGGGTATCTCGAAGGCGATCTTCAGCGCCCTTATCTTCATCGTCTCGATATCGCTCGTCGTCGGCGGCATCGTTCTCATGAACGTGATGCTCGTCTCGGTGACGGAACGCACGCGCGAGATCGGCGTCCGGAAGGCGCTCGGTGCCCGTCGGTCGAACATCGTATGGCAGTTCATCGTCGAATCGATCACGCTTTCCCTCATCGGGGGTATCATCGGGATCCTTCTCGGGTTCACGATCGCCGCCATCATATCGCTCGTCTCGCCGCTTCCGTATCTCGTCGCGCCGTGGTCGATCGTGGCGGGACTCGCCGTGACCTTCTGCATCGGTCTGATATTCGGAACGTACCCGGCGAGCCGGGCCGCGCGGCTCGACCCCGTGGTGGCGCTCCACTACGAGTAGGTGGCACGATGGCGCAGGAAAAGCTGACGCGGGACGAGCGGCTCGGCCGTGAGCTGTGGAAGGAGAACTTCAAACAGGCGATCCACGTCATCCTCACTCACCGGATGCGGTCGGGACTCCTGATTCTCGGTGTGGTGATCGGCGTCATGACGGTGCTCGGCATGGTGACGGTGCTTTCTGGGCTCGGCAAGCGCGTCGAGCAGGACATCATGTCGTCGAACCGGCCGTTCCTCCATATCGCCCGGTATGATCCGATGGAAGGGGATCGAGACTTCGCCGCGCTCATGCGGAGGAAGAAGCTCACCGCAGAGGATGCGAAGGCGATCAAGGAGCAGTGCCGGGCTATCGAACGAGTCGATTTCGAAGTGAGCCCGGGGGAAGGCATGCGGGTCCTGCGCCACAAGGGGCGCCGGACGGGGCTCCTTCAGGTGATCGGGACATCCGAGAATTTCCCCTACATATTCAGCCTCCAGATGGATGAGGGGCATTTTCTCACGGAGGGGGATGTCGAGCGCCGCAAGCGCGTCGTCGTCCTCGGATTCGGGCCGGCGAAGGATCTGTTTCCGAACATGGATCCGATCGGGAAATGGATCCGCATCGGGAACTACGAGTACGAAGTGATCGGAACGATGCTGTCCCGGAGAAGCTTCATCGGAAGCATGAGCGACAATTTCGCCGTTATCCCTCATACGACGTTCGCGAAGGATCATTCGAACGAGTACGACGATTTCGAGATCGTCGCCACGGTAAAACCCGAATATACCCTCGAGGAGGGCATGGACGAGATCACGGCGCTCATGCGGGCCCGCCGCAAGGTCGAACCGGCCGCGGAGAACGACTTCTACGTCAGCTCCTCGGAGGCGTTTCGCGAGATGATCACCAATATCACGAAGTACATCGGACTTGTCCTCGTCGTCATATCCTCGATCGGCCTCATGGTGGGCGGCATCGGCGTCATGAACATCATGCTCATCTCCGTGACCGAACGCACCCGGGAGGTCGGCGTGCGGATGGCGCTCGGCGCCACGAGGCACGACATCCTCCAGCAGTTCCTCATCGAGGCGGCCACGCTCACCGGCGCGGGAGGCGTCCTCGGAATCGTTTGCGGGCTTCTCGCCGCGAAGGGCGTCACGCATCTCATCCGTTTTCCCTACAGCCTTCCCGTCATCTGGATCGTCATTGCGTTCGCCTTCTCCGCGGGGATCGGGATCGTTTTCGGCATGTATCCCGCCAACCGGGCCGCGAAGATGGATCCGATCGTCGCTCTCAGATCGGAATGAGTCCGGGCGCGGACGGGGCGTAATCTCTTTACACGATGAAATCCGGCGACTATACTCCCGCCATATGAGATTGTCGATAATGCGCGGCGTGCGCGGCGGGGGAGGTGCGCAGTGTCCGGAAAACTCGTTCTCGTTTGCGCGGCGGCGACGTTCTGTTTCGCCGCGGCGGATCCGGCCCGCGGCCAGGGGATGCTCGACCGACCGGTCGAGGAGACGGCGTTCGAGCTCTCCGTGAGTCAGGAGTTCGACGAGAGCTCGAAACCGACGATTGTCGTATCCGCCTCGATACCGTACCGGAGACTTGTCTTCTTTCTGCGCGGCGAGCGGTACGAGGCGCGGTATCGCGTCTACCTCGAGCTCAAGGAACGGAGGGGCACACGCGCGCCCGGCAGGGTATGGGAGGAATCGGTCGCCGTGGACAACTTCAGGGAAACGACCTCGGCGGCGCGATTCGCCCCGACGCGCCGGACGTTTCCCGTCGATCCCGGAGAGTACACGGCCATCGTGACGATCGAAGTCATCGACACGTCGAGGCGCTTCAGGGAGGAGCAGGTCGTGCGCGTCGTGGGCGAGGAATCGGGGCGACTCGGGGTCTCGACGCCCGTCTTCTACACGTGCCGCGAGGATTCCCTCTCCCCGAAACCCCGCAGCGGCGAGATCGCCGTTTCGTTGTGCCCGTTCTCCGGAGGGGCCGGAGCGCGCATCAATCCGGGCGCCGTCTACGGCGATTTCGGCGGATGGGTCCGCGTCGTTCTCGGCGTCGTGGCTCCCGCGGCGCAGACAGGGGATTCCCTCGTCCTCACGGCCAGGATGCGCGACGCGAGCGGCGCCGTCGTGCTCTACACGAAAGAAACGTTGCCCGGCGGCGGGGCGCGGCATTCCGGGCTCTGTCTCGAGATAGGGCTGGACAGTCTCCCCATCGGCGAATACGGGATCGACGCCGTCCTCGAGACCGCTGACGGCGCGCAGAGGAGCCAGTCGACCGGAGAATTCGCCCTGCTCTTCAACACGGGGCTCCTGTTTGCGCGTATCGGCGATCTCATCGATCTGCTTTCGCTCGTCGCGGACGAGAAGGAAGCCCGGGCGGTCGCCGAAGCCCCCGCGGCGGAACGCGTGCGCGCATGGGCGCTCTTCTGGCGCAAGCTTGATCCGACTACCGCGACCGAATCGAACGAAGCGTTCGGAGATTTTCTCCAGAGACTGAGATACGTGCTCAAGTCCTTCTCGAAGCATCAGCCCGGCTGGCGGACGGACATGGGCCAGATCTATATACAGAACGGGCGCCCCGACAAGGTCGAGGATCG
>JAPLKY010000326.1 GCA_026387805.1 Candidatus Krumholzibacteriia bacterium | reverse complement strand
GGTGACGCCGCAGGGATTAACCTTCTCGGGCGGCGCGTATATCGAGCGCCCGACCTCGGCGCCGATCTTCTCGGGCTTGTTTCCCGTGCTGGACACGAAGAAGATCTGGAAATCGAGCGTCCGTCCCACGACCACCCTGATGAACTCCCGGAGCTTCACCAGGACCGTCCTCACCGAGGAAGCCCACTCCCTGTCGTCCGACATGCTCTCGAACCCGAGGACCTTCTCGAGAAACGTCTCATAATCATCGGCGATCACCTGCTCGTCCTCGGCGCGGATCAGGATCGTCTTTTCCTCGCCGTTGTAGCCGGGGAGCGTGTCGGCCTTGGTGATCACCAATCCCACGGGTATCGGCAGGCGCGATTTGAGCGAGGCGATGAGCTCGAGGATATTGACGAACGACGAGACGCGCGCCTGAACCTCGGGATCGGCGCCGAGGATCTTCGGGTCGAAGAAGAAGAGCAACCCGTCGGCGTCCGCCATGAACGATCGTATGTTCTCCGCCTCGTCGGAACGTTCGGAGATCGACGCGGCCTTTCCGTTGTAATCATAGGTGACCACGGGGATCTTTGTGCCGCCGTCGAGGATGGCCGTGAACTGGAGAAGCACGTCCCTCACGGTATGATCGGGGAACCTCTTCGGAACGGACTTGGCCGCAATGGTCCCCGTGCCCCCGCTGTCGACGTCGACCCCCTTGATGGCCATGTCATTCCTGAAGAACTCGTTGGCCGTCGCGTTATCCCTCACCGATATATGAAAATCGTTCGTCGTCTTGCTCTGCGTGTAGAGCGCCGTGAAGAACACCGTCTTGCCCGAGTTTTCGTGCCCGAAGACTCCGACCCTGGTCCCTTCCGGCCAGGCCGCCGCGGGCGCGGCGCCGCCCTTGGATCTCTTGATCCTCTTCGCACCCTTTTGCCCGATTTTGAATATCTTGGCGAACTTCATGATCCTCCCGTCACCCTATCTGCCCATGGCCTTCTCGGTTTCCTCGACATGGGCTTTGAACTTTTCGAGCCTCGTTTCCGTATACCTATTCCACTGAAGCGGCACGAATACGGCCAGGAACACGAACACGACAATGACGAGCCCGTAGAACAGGTACGCGGAATACCTCTGCGAGAGCGAAAGCCGGACGTACCTGGAGCTCGAAAAGGAGCCCCTGAGCTTGCTTCCGACAACGGCCAGAGACCGCTTCAAACGATCCATGAAGCTCAGCCCCTGGGGCAGGTAATCCCATTCCTTCAAGTAGCCTTCCGCGAGCGGGCTCTCCTGCCTGAGCTTGTCGAATACCCCGACGTTGCGCATATGGAACTCCAGCGAGTCCCTGTCGTTGATGATGTCCTCCCCGAGCTCGGAGCGCCTCAGATAGAGCGTCAGAAGCTTCTGATGAACCGGCATTCCCTTGAAATCCTCGAAATTGACTTCGGCGCTGAAGCCCCGGCTGAATTTCCGTATGTACCGTCCGATCTCCTTCAGGAAAAAGTGATTCAGCTTGAAATTGTTGTTCAGGCTTCCCTCGCGGGCGAGAAGCGGCATGAGAACGGTCTCGAAGTACGGCTTGTCCTGCCTTACGTTCCTGAACTCGCGGCAGTAGATATAGGCGTTGCCCGATTGTCCGTCGGTATCGGCGACCGACTCGAAGAACGAGACGATTATCTGAATGGTCAGCTGCCGCAGATCCGAGCTGTTGAGCGGCCGCTGCTTGATCTTCTCGAGAAACACGCGGTCGACCTCGACCGCCTTCTCGCGCTGCTCTCTCAGCGCCTGGAAAACGGCGCCGATTCCGTTATAGGTCTGGAAGAACCCCTCGACTTCGAAGGACGCGTAATCGCTTTCGTAGCTGTTGATGTACTTGAACAGGTCCTCGATATACGACGTTATACTCTCGCCCATTGCATCACACCCCTGTCATGCGACGTACAAAATCAGATCCGTTTTTCCGAGCGCGGCCAGTTTCTTCGAGTCGGGGATCCCCCGGAAGATGAAGGTCACCTGCCTGACCGCGGAGGACTGAAGCATGTCCATCGGATGGAGCACGACCTTGTTGCTGTAGCTCACGGTATCGACCTCGACGGGATCGGTCTCGCCGAGCCCCCGCGCCTCGTTCACTCCCAGGCGGACCTGCATGTTCCGCCACTGGGCGTCCGAAAAGAGCTCCTTGTTGATCAACGTCACCGTATCCTTCATCGGGCAGGGTTCGGCGAGCTTCATCACCAGGTAATTCAATTCGCCCACTTCTTCCAGCAGGCTGCTGCCGAGCTCGTAGTTTCGGTACGTCTTCCCCTGGTACGTGATCGTCTCGGTGGCGACGGCCTGATCGGAGAGCTGATCGGGCCTCGTTTTCGAGAGGAACGCCATCAGCGCCCTCATGGTTCCGAGAATTCCGTCTATCATCCGCATCTGACCGGCGATATCCCGGTGATCGTAGGCGGAAAGGAGAAACGAATCGATCGACGAGAGCCAGGACCCGATATCGGTGCCCCCCTCCCTCGTGAAGAACTTCTCGTTCAGGAAATCCTTGAGCCCGGGCTGCAGGTGCAACAGCGCGGAGACGACCCGGAACAGTTTCTTGAACTGCAGAATGAAGACACCCGGGTGCGGCGCGCCGCGCCCGATGACGAAATCGTCGAGATGAGATGCCATGTGATACACGAGGTAATGGGTCGTTTCCCTGAAGGCGCTCTGAAGCTTCGTCGAAGCCCCCTCGATGCCCTTGTCCGAGGAGGCGGCGACATAGGCGTTGATGGAAAGCTTGAGCAGGTTCTCCAGGCGATTCCGGTAATCGACCGCCGTCGCGGAAAGGCGATCGTCGGCGTTGATGGTTACGCACGGGGGAAAATAGTCGTTCGCCGGGGACACCTCGGAACCGTTCACGGCGAGAACGGCAATCTGCAGATACATCGATTCGGGAAGATTCGGCGCCTCGCCCAGGGTGATCCGGTACGCGGGGATCTCGTAGGGGATTCGCGGCACTTCCTCCGACGGATCGGGATCGCCCACCTGCCGTTTCTCGCCGGGATTGACCCCCAGAAACACCGGGATACGGGTCTTGTTGACATCCGCTTCGGCCTTGAGCACTCCGCCCGCGCTCGTCGCCTCGCCGAACTCCACCGCCATCCCGCAGGGAAGCAGGGCCTGGCAGCGCCTCACCTCGATCCGAAGCCGGCTGCCGCTCATCGTCGCGCTCAACTGCAGCGGCGGCCGGGAGGCGTCTTTCTTCACCAGACCGTACCGATCCCCCTCGTTGAAGGCGTGCCAGCGCACGAGCTCTTCGAAGTAGCTCTCCTGACCTCGCAGGTGCCCCATGGTCAAGAGCATCCCGTCCCGCCAGTTCATCGATTGCAGCTTGAATCCATCCATTGCATTACCTCACCGCGTCATGAAGACTCCAGGGATGCCCGCGTCACAGGTACGTCGAATATCCGAGATGCTTTTCCCCGCAAGACCGCGCCGCCGGTCTTTCGACCTTGATGGCGATCGTACGGTCAATATCGCCCGGCGTGCAAAAGTCGAGAAACGCTTCTATCCTGCGCCTCGTCCGCCCCCCGGGCAGGAGGTCGCGAACCTCTCCGGGCGGAACCCCGACAAACTCCACCTCGTACCTGCTGTCACACTCTTCGAACGACCTCCCGATCACCGTTTCGGACCCGAGCCTCGCCGCCTTCGATCCCAGACGGTATCGTATATCTTCGGGGATCGGCGTCGTTGCTTTCAGATTCTCCTTCAATCTAACGTTATACCCGAACAGTCTCTTCAATACGAGCGTCACGGCCGAGGGATTTCCGCCCCACAAATGCAACGAAGGCAGAATGGCCGCGAGAAACGCGGTCTTTCCCGCAGCCCGAGCTTCATCGCCCGGCTTGTACTCGAACAGCTCCATGAAACGCTTTATGTGCGCGCCGTCCGTGATTCCAAAATCGTAGCGAAGCGCCTGCATCCGCATGGCCGCCGTGTAGCGGATCATCGCCGTGTCGAACGGCGCCATCACCGAACGCGCCGCCGTCTCCCACGTGTCGTCGCTATCGCGCATCCCCTGGAGCCCGTAAAAGAACTGATAGGGCATGAAATCGACCGCGCTGCCGCATCCCACGTTCAGGGTGATGATGGAGCCCGCGGGGATCGCCGTCCCCGGAGCGGGGTCCTGGGAACGTATATCTCCCCGATAGTTTTCGTACTCTCCCGCCGCCCGCACGCGGATATCGCCGAGCGGAACCCCCATGCTTTCGAGGAGGTTTATCGCCGTCAGGTAATGGAACCTGTACCGGCGGCCCAGAAAATCGGGCATTATTCTTTCTTTTCCGCTCATCCTGCCTTGACGATCTCCACCTTGAACTGGCTGTTGATCGACGTCCGGGCCTTGAGGAACGAGGAGAGACGAACCCGAAGGAGCTCGATCTCGTCATCCGAATAGAAATCCCTCGCCTTGACGGTCACCTTGACCACGACGCATTTCCTGACGCCGTTTTCGGTCCTCATCACGCCCTTTTCGCAATCCGCCCCCGTGATCCGTTCGTCGAACGTTCTCACCCAGCTTATCATCTGATCGAACGACATCGCCCGGTCGCGCCCGCGCAGGCGCGCCGAGACTTCGGCGATGATCTGTCGCTCATTCTTCGCCGGAACGGCGCCGCCGACGGGCACGATATTCCTCAGAGAGGATATCCCGGGATGGTTCTCGTACATCTCGGTGATCTTGCCGGCCGAAATGCCGCTGGCGCCCGTGCCCGCGGTTACCGAATAGTTGACCGTTATCGATTCGGGCGGAAGCTCGATATCCGCGGCAAAATCGAACCAGAGACACAGACGACCGTTCTGCTCCAGCAGGTTGTAGAACCTGCTCTCTTCCGATGACAGCGCTTCGTGCTGCGGAACGTACGCCTTCCCGCCGGAATCCGAAACCGAGATGATCTCGAGAACGTCGGCGGGATCTTCGGGGATCTCGATCTCGATGAGCCGATTGCCCCCCGTGTGCTTGAACAGCGTCTGCTCGTGCCTGTTGACCGCGATGAAGCAATCGAAATCCGCCCTGAACGGGGACTGGAATACCGATCTGTCTCCGCGGGAGGGCAGCTGCATCCTGATCCAGTAATGGGTCTCCGGCGACTCGGGGAGAAGGACGCCTGCATTCGCCGCCGCTTTCATGAAACCGTCGTCCGGGTTCCCGCGCCGCCACGGAGTGATGAAACCGCGCGGAATGATCACGAAGTTGTTCTCGAGAGGCCTGAAGATATCGCTGCTTCTTCTGAGGCCCCCCCAGTCCAAGGTCTTCCCGCCGGTCGCGAAGATATCGTCCAACGTGCCGGAAAGACCAGGGCAGAAACCGCCTTCCTCGTAGAACCGGCCGTCGATGCACGGCAGCCACCGCGACCACCTGATCTGCTTCAGGGCCTCGGCGCCCCCGCGCACGAACAGGAGCGCGTTCTCGAAATCCTCCACCGGTCCGCCGTGCTCTATGGCCATGTACAGGGCCGCCTCGCCGCCGAAGCCCGCGGCGGATCTCATCCGGTCCGCTACCCGCGTTCCTTCCCCCGACGCCGGAGAGATATCGCGTACTCCATCCCCGGCCACGTAGTAGAGATTCTTCAACTTCGCGCTCAGGAGCTTCTCGGTGCGGAGCGTCGAGAAGAAGAAGGTCTTTCCGCCTTCGCGCTCTTCCTTGTAGAAGAACCTGGACTGCGGATCGACGTGGATGACCGGATCGGACGGCTCCGCCTGAATCACCGTGAAGGCCGGCACCGGCCATCGCATGCTTTCCGGATACATGGATCGGACCAGCGCGTTGGACGCGTGCGTCCAGGTATCCGTTATCTTCCCGTCGATCGAGGCGAGCTGGCCGGCATAGAGCCTCAGCATGATCCGCAGAATCGGATCCATCCGATCGGGGGATTCGGGAATATCGGCGTTCCAGGAACGCAGCTCGCGGTGCATGTCCCTGAAGATCTCGTCGGCGGTCCTGGATCTTTCACTGTCCATATCAACCTATGCTGAATAGCTCCTCAAACCGTTTCTCGTCCTTGTCTTCCTTGAAATTGCCGATCACCTTGACCGCGATTCCGAGAGGATGATTGGGACCCGTCTGAATATTCATCAGCGATACCGATACGTTATACAGCCGCTGCTCGTTCTTGGTGATGGCATTGCGGACGCTTCCCTGCACGTCGGACCTGTTGGCCATGAAGAGGTCGGAATACTCCCTCTCCCAAAGATCGCACCCAAACTCGGGATCGAACGACAACGATCCCCTTCGCGTACTCAGGATCAAACCTATCGAATCGGATATCGAATCCTGAATGCCCGTTCTCTTGAGATACCCCTTGCGCAGGGCAAAGGGCAATGACAGATACTCCATCTTCGTCCCTAGTTGAGATTGATCATGCCGCCCTTTACGTTGACCTGGGCGTTTCCCTTGATTTCGTTGTTGGCCCCCGCTTCGGATTTGATATTGGCGCTGGCCTTTATCTCGACGTTTGCGCCCTCGATCTTCACGTCGGAGGCGGCTTTCATCGTGATGCCCTGATCGGTCTCGATCGTGATGTTCTTCTTTCCCGTGACGGAGATGTCCCCGTCCGTGCTGATCGAGATCGAAGGCCCCGATATATCCAGGACGATCCGGTTCTTGCCGTCCTTCTGCGAGATGACGATCTGCTCGCCGCCGCCGGCGTCGTTCAGAACGATCTTGTTCCCGCTTCGCGTCATGAACATCTTGATGTCGTTGTCGTTTGAGATCGCCTCCTGCATCGGAGCGTTCCCCTTGTTGTAGAGGCATCCGAGCACGACCGGATGATCGGTGTTTCCGTGCTCGTACCCGACCAGAACCTCGTCGTCCGGCTCGGGAAGGGCATACCATCCGCGGTCCTTCCCCGCGTGCGGAACGACCATTCGCACCCATGCGGTCTGCTCGGAATCGAGCCACGGATAGCTGATCTTGATCCGGCCGAGCTTATCGGGGTCTTTCAGATCGACGACCCTGGCGACGTGCATCCCGAGAACCGGCCCCTTTCCGGTCCCGGCGACGCGTTCGACGCTCGCCGTTTCGTCCTTTCGCCCTTCGCCGGATTCGAGGTCCCTCTTCGCGTTCTCCCCCCCGGGATACGCGATATCGAGGGGGGTGCACTCGAACGTATTATGGTATTTCCCGCTTTCATCGAAGACGTGGCGGACTCCGATCACCCAGTACTGCCCATCGAGCTTATCCATCCCCGTGATCCGGGCGCAGCTTCCGACGCGGAGCTCGGGGACGATCGACTGACCCACGCACCTGATCATCGATCCCATCGCCTTGCGCCGTTCGTTCTTCAGGGTTTTGTCCAGCGTTTGCGCGTCCGCGACCATTTTCGGAGCCGATGAGAATCCGGAATCCTTATAGATCTTTCTCGAAGCATCCGGCGAAGTCTTCGAAAGGTTCGAGAGAACGGCATCCTGGGAAATGGACTTGCTGTCCTGCGAATACGTCTTTTTCTGTTCGTAGTTATAGACTTCCGACTTGAATTCGACCGGAGCGGTTCCGAGTCCCAACCTGAACGCCCCGAGGTCTTCGCGCCATTTCAGCTCCACCGTATTCTCGCCGCCGGCAGGCCCGAGGTTGAAGTCTCTGCCGGAATACCAGGCGAACATCCCCGAACCGACGGCGAGGCGCATCACGTATTCGAAATCGGTCTCCCGGTACTGCGTGTCGAACTTGTACGTGCCCTTCGTCGACTCGATTCTGCCGATCGTGATGGGGTAATTGCCGACGATGGAGCCGACGATATCGCTCGCGGTCTTGTCGTGGAAGTGCGCGTTCCGTTTCGCCCCGTCCATGGCGATGGTCGGGGAGGCGGCGTGGAGCAGCACGGTATTCAAGCCGTCGATACTGTTGTCGAGCTGCACGTCGGTGATCACGCCGATGAACTCGAGAGCGCGCGACCCGTCGACCACGCCCCCCTTGGGATTGATAGTGAGGGTGATAGTGCTTCCGAGGAATTGCGTGTACAGGCCGGGATCATCGATGTCCCTTCCCGCTTCCTTCTTCCCCACCTGCTGTATGCGAATCATGAGCCGGTGGTGAGAATCCACGTACTGATCCAATCGCACGAGCGATACGTTGAATTTTATTTCCTTATTATCTACGCGGACCAGACATTCGGCGGGCGTTTCAAGTACAGCCATTTCTCACTCCCAGCCTGAAGCAGGCCGGTCCCGGTCCGGTCGATTCCGGACCGGGACCCGATGACCCGGTATTCTATAAACGGACCGCTCGCTTCAAGCGGCGGGTTTCTCCGGGGCTACTCCTGCCAGCGATTGTCTATCTCCGCATCGGCTATCTTGAGTATCTGGCAGGAAATTTCGAACTCCTCCCATATCTGCTCGTCGGGGGAGTTCTTGATATGAGGGACGCTCTCCGCGTACGCCGTGATGAATCCGTTTTCCCAGACCAGCTCCTTCATCGTGGCGTCGTCCGGGCTCTTGAAGGTGACGCTTCCGCCCTTCCAGTTCGGCTTCGAGGAATCCATGGCCCAACGGGCTATGTCCGAGCTCGCGTCGGATTCCCGCACGATCCTGATGGTTCCCGCATGAGCGCGATCGGCGGGACGGCCCGTCTCGTCCTTGGCCGTGTAAAGCGAATAGGAAACGGAGTACACGTTCTTGAAAACGACGCCATCGATCGTTAACGTAGGTCTTCTTGCCATGATCCGCTTCTCCTTTCGAGCGCCTCAGGCGCGGCTCATCGTTCACTTATCCTTGACGTTCGTCTTATTATCCTGGTTCCAGGCCGCAAACTCTATGTTGAACGTTCTGGCAGGATACTTGGGATTGAGAGCGACCTTTATATCGACCTCCTGTCTCTTGCGCATCTCTTCATCGGCGAAGATCTCCACCTTGTAATCCTCGAGTATGTTATCGCCGCCCGAAATCGCCTTCATGAACTTGTCGATGTCGCGCCGCAGGGCGTCTATGAATTTCTGGTCGATCACCGAGAAGGTCTGCTTGTTGAGGTAATTGCGCAGCGTCTTGTACACGTAATCGTAGGTCCGCCGGATTGAATAGACGTTGAACGTCTCCTTCGTCGAGAGAGTCGAAGAACCCATCGCGACGACGGCGCCCTCGAAGTTGACCATCGTATTGACGCCCTTCTCGTTGATCTTGCTGGCGTCCGGCTGGTTGGCCCTGAATCTCAAGTACTTCGCTTCGGCGATCTTGCCGTACTTGAACCCGGCGGACGGCTGCTGCATGCCGATCGTGGAATCGCCCTGGTACATCTTGCCGGCCACGACCGAGGAGGGAGCGATCCACATGGCTTCGTCCTCGTACTGGTTTGCCTCGCGCGCCATGACCCAGTTCGAGAAGATGGATACGTACTGCTTGTAGCTGTCGATCCCGGCCAGGCCCGCGTACGCGGGATCCTCGAGCATATCCATGACTTCCTCGTACTTCTCGAAGTTGGGAAGGTCGGAGATGACGTGCATCTTGTTCGCGAGGCCGAGCTGGCGCGCGACCGTGTCGATGTTCTCCACCGAACCGAGCCATCCCGGTACGACCGCCATCGAGAAGCACTCCTTGACCGACCATTCGCGATACAGATCGGAGATCGCCTTTCCCAGCTTCTCGAACTTCTCCTTGTCGTTGGGATTCATCAGCTCGTCGGCGCTGATGTTGGCAAACCACGAATTGATTTTCTCGTCGGGCTCCTGCTGAGCGTTCGCGAAGAACTTGTCGATCGCGCGATACGTCGTCTCGGTCTCCCGGCCGGCCTGGAGGACCCGTTTCATGTTCTTTTCGAGATTCGCCTCCAGCTTCGTCATCTTGTCGTTGATGCTCTTCCGCATGGCGTCGGGATCGTCCGATCCCGATAGCGCCTCGACCCAGAGCTTGAGCCGTTCGGCGAGGAGCTTTCTCTGCTTGGCGAAGTCCTGCTTCGTCAGGAATTCCTTTCTCTGAAAATCCTTCTTCGGATCGAGCCATTCAACGCCCCTGACGAGATCGCCGTCGGCGGTCTTGAATGAAGGAAGCATCTTCGCGAGCTCGTCGAACTTCCCGAACTTCTCGCTGAGCAGATCGGCGAACTCCTTGTCCGAGATCCGCTCGCCCGGCGCGGCTGCGGGCTTGGCCTCCGCCGCTTCCTTTTCCTGGGGCTTCATTTCCCGTTCTTCGTCGCTCATCGTCTCACCTCGTTTCTCTACTCCGACAGGAGGTCGATATAGTACTTCGCCGCTTTGAGAAGAGCTTCCTTCTTCTCCTTGTCCGAAATGGTCTTCTTGAGCGGGTTGTTCTTCTTGAGCTGCTTGTCGAGATCGGCGAGGATCTCCTTGCCGTAATAGGCCGTCGACAGCTGGTCGTTGTTCTCGATCAGCTCCTTCGGCGTGAAATCCTTCATCGCCTTGATCTGGAACTCCGAGTCGACCGACTGGCCGTCCGGCGATTCCATCTCGCACCGAAAAGAGGGACGGAACTTTTCAAAGACTTCTTTCAGATTGCTGCAGCGCACCGGATCCGGACTGGCGTCTTCATCATTATTGAGCTTGGCCACGTAGAGAAGCTTGTTCGACGGCAAGAGCTCTACCGGGATCGAGTCGTCCTTCTTGACCCGCTCGGTCGCCCCGAGTATGAATTTCGCCATCAAATCCTCCTTGTTAAACGAATCCTTCAGTCACTTCCGACGACGGTAAAGGAATAATCATCATCCTTGACGTCGATCCGGACTTCATCTCCCGGCTTGACGCCGCCGGTGATGATCTCCACCGACAGTTTATTGATTATCTGTTTCTCGATGATCCTCTGGATCGGTCTCGCGCCGAGCTCGACCGTGTATCCCTCCCTGGCCAGCTTCTTGCGGGCCGCATCGGAAAGAGTCGCCTTGATATTCTGGTCCTCCAGAAGAGCGCAAAGCCCTTTGAATTCCAGTCCCGCGATATTCTCTATCTGCTCTTGCGAGAACGGACGGAACACGATGATCTCGCTCAGCCGGTTGAGAAGCTCCGGCCTGAATTTGCCGAACAGGAATCCCCGGATCTCATCCATATCCGGTTCCCTGCCCTCCCGATCCGCGGCGAGTATCTTATCAGCGGCATAATTCGAGGTCAATACAACTATTGTATTCGAGAAGTCCACCGTACGGCCCTGCCCGTCGGTAAGCCTGCCGTCGTCGAGAAGCTGCAGGAGGACGTTGAAAACGTCCGGATGAGCCTTTTCCACCTCGTCGAACAGAACTATCGAAAACGGCTTCTTCCGCACCGCCTCGGTCAAGAGCCCGCCCGCCTCGTATCCGACGTAGCCGGGAGGCGCCCCGATCAGCTTCGCCACCGAATGGGTTTCCATGAACTCGGACATATCCATCCTGACCATGGCGTTCTTGTCGTCGAAAAGGAACTCCGCGAGGAGCTTCGGAAGATAGGTCTTTCCGGTGCCCGTGGGGCCGAGAAACAGGAACGATCCGACCGGGCGGTAGGGCAGCTTCAGCCCGGCGCGCGATTTCCGTATGGCGTTGCATACGGCGGTGATAGCGGCTTTCTGGCCGATGATCTTCTTCGAGAGGTATTCCTCCATCTTGACGAGCCGGTCCTTTTCCGCCGTCATCATCTTCGACACGGGGATGCCGGTCCGGCGGGCTATGACCGCGCCGATATCGCTTTCGAAGATCACCGGCTCGAGGTTCTCCACGACCTTCGCGAGATCGGCGAAGAGCTTCTTCTTCTCCGCGATTATGCCGGGGAGGTTCTCCGGTTTTATCCTGTCATAGGGGAGACTGGTCTCCTTTTCCCTGTCGAGCCGGTGCCCCCAGTACTTCTGCAGGGTGTCCACGTCCTTGACCAGCGAATTGTACGCATCCTCGATGCCTTCGCTCTTCTTCCCGGCGACCAGCTTCTCTACTTTCTCGAAGAGCGGCCCGAGAGCGGCGATCTTCTCGCCCGCGAGCTCCTTTTTCACGGCAAACTCCGAAGCGGCCTCGTCGATCACGTCGAGGGCGATGTCCGGAAGGTTCCTGTCCGAGAGATATCTCTGCGCGAGCTTCACGGACGCCACCTTGGCCTCCGGCGTGAAGGTGACCTTGTGGTGCTCGGCGTATTTGCTTTCCACTCCGTTCACGATCTGGACCGCTTCCTCGAAACGGGGCTGGCCGACCTTGACCTTCTCGAAGCGCCGGACCAGAGCCTTGTCCTTCTCGAGGTACTTCGTGTATTCCTCCTCGGTCGTCGCTCCGATGAGCCGCATCTGGCCGCGGGCAAGGGCCGGCTTGAGAAGATTCGCCGCGTCCATCCCTCCGCCCGAGCCCGAGCCGCAGATCGTATGGATCTCGTCGATGAACAGAATGACCTTTCCGGCGCCCCTGACGACCTCCCCGATGAGCGCCTTGAAACGCTCCTCGAATTCCCCCTTGTATTTCGCCCCGGCGATCAAGGCCCCCATATCGACCTCGAGGACCCTCACGTCCTGCAGGGATTTGGGCACGCGCTTCCCGATCACGGCCTGAGCGAAGCCTTCGACGATCGCCGATTGTCCCACCCCCCCCCCCCCCC
>JAPLKY010000241.1 GCA_026387805.1 Candidatus Krumholzibacteriia bacterium | reverse complement strand
GTCGGACGTGACTGCGCGGTAGCGTTCCTGGACCTTGAGGATCTCGTTGAAATCGCCGAAGTAGATCTCGTACGTGCCGATCTTGCGCGCCTTGCCGTTCACCGTCTGCATGCTGCGATAAAAGTTCGCCTCGACCTGGTTCTTCGCCTTCGCGAGCTCGGCGGGCGTGATGCCGTTCTTCGCGATGTCGTCGATGATCGCGTACACGGCCGATTCGCATTCAGCGGCGGTCTTGTCCGGTCTCACCTTGACATCGATCGTGAAGAGGGCCGGGGCGATATTCCAGGAGGCGTTCGCGCCCGCATAGACCGCGATCCCCAGGTCGCGGACGAGCTTCTTGTACAAGCGGGAGCTTTCCCCTTCGGACAGGACGTACTGGAGCGCGTCGAGCGCGTAGATATCGTTCGATTTTACGTCGGGGATGTGATAGCCGATGAGAACCTGCGGCATCTCGGCGGCCTTGTGAACCTCAGCGCGGCGCTCGCCGAGCTGCTCGGGCTCGACGGTGCGAACCGGCTCGGAGGCCTTCTGCGCCGGGACGGGATCGTAGTATTTATGCACGAGCTCGAGCGCCTTCTTTGTGTCGAAGTCGCCGACGATGATGAGAATCGCGTTGTTCGGCGCGTAGTAGGTCTTCCAGTAGTTCACCGCGTCGTCGCGGTTGATCTTCTCGAGGTCGCTCATCCAGCCGATAACGGGCCAGCCGTACGGATGCGCCTTGTACGCGAGCGAGCCGAGCTCCTCATACATCGCGCCTTCGACGGAGTTATCGACGCTCAGGCGGCGCTCCTCCTTGATGACGCCCATCTCCGAGACGACGAACTTCGGATCGAAGGCGAGCGATTTCATGCGGTCGGAGTCGAGGTCGATGCAGAGCTCGAGGACGTTGCTCGCGAAATCCTCATAGTAAGCGGTCATGTCTTCGCTCGTGAACGCGTTCGAGTAGCCGCCGTTCGATTCGAGGATGCGGTCGAATTCCTTGGGGCCGTACTTGGCGGCGCCGTTGAACATCATGTGCTCGATGAAATGGGAGATGCCCGTGATGCCGGGGCGCTCGTTCTGCCCCCCGACGCGGTAGAAGGTCCAACGGCTGACGACCGGCACCGAATGGTCCTCCATGAGGATGACCTTGAGACCGTTATTCAGGGTCTCGACGGTTGCGGCGAGCGTTACGGGGGCGGCCTTCGTCCCGGCGGCGCCCGGCGCGCCGGCGAGCGCGAGGGGAACCGATACGAGCGCGAAGAGCGCGAGCGCAACGACGCTTCGCGTCGCGCGGGATTTGAGAAGATGCATCCTCGAACCTCCTTCGAAAAAATGAATCGCGCGGCCCCCGCGGGGGGATCGCCCATCGCTCGGTCCCGCGGGCAGACCGCTCCATGCAAGAAGTCACGCGGCCTGCCGCCGGAGGCGCTTCTTCGTCTTTCTACGGCTGTAGTTCGACACAAGTTCCATGAAAATGCCGAGGTCGTTCTCGAGATCGGTCTGACTGCCGTCGAAGTAGAACGTCCTGATGGGGATGCCGCCGCAGTCGCGGCTCACCTTCGGATAGACCGATTCGCAGATGATGCCGTTCATGCAGGTGAACGGGCTGATGTCGATGATGCCGTCGACCCCCTTCTCGTACATGTAGATCGCCTTGCCGACGCTCAGCACCATCTCGCCGAGGGCGCCGTGATAGGGCAGGTAGGGCGCGCTGTGCTCCAGCACCTCGAGAACGTCGTGCGGCTCCTCGAGCCCGGCGAACTCCTCCCTGAACGGGGCGAGGAGCTTCGCCTCGTGGGAGTGCTGAACGTGCTCCTTGATTCTCACCTTGAGCATTTCAAGCGAGAATCCCTGCCCGTACATTTTCAGATTTTTCTTCTGCTCGAAGTTCGTGTACCACACCCATTCGCCGATGTCCGAGAGCCACGCCTGCGCGCCGAAGGCCTCGAGGTGCCGGATGAGATCCTCGTTGCTGAAGGTGCTCAGGCGGCAGAAGATCTCGCCGACGACGCCGACGAGCTTCGTGTCGCGATCGAAATCGACCGGGATCGCGCGGAAGAGATCCCTCCCGCTCGCGAGGGCGCCGGCGAGCTGCACCAGCTTCTTCGGGCCGATCGGCACGGACGAATCCGCGAGCGCGTCGCAGAAAATCTCGAGCGCGCGGGCGCAGGCCTTGTCCGCCGCGCCCCGCTCCGTCTCGTGCGGGCGGTAGATATGGAGCATCTTGCGGAGGGCGTCGCTCCCGACGAGCCCCCACCAGCCGAGGCGCATCATCGGGCCCGCGTACTCGCCGAGACTCGAATAGCCGTCCGCGCTCGACGGGGAGACGATGAGAACGTCGTCGTAGCCGAGCTCGTGAAGCACCTGTTTCAGGAACGGGGAATATTGTCCGAAGCGGCACGGCCCGCTCGCCGTCGGCATGAAGAAGGCGGTCTTCGCCGGATCGAAGCCGGGCTCCCCGGCCACCTTGAGGAAGTCGCCGATCGTCACGCGCTCGGGGAGGCATTCGTCCCCCGACGTGTAACGCCCCGCGATCTCGTACGTCCGTTCGTCCCCGTCGGGGGACGGGCGCGCGTCTACTCCAAGATATCTGAAGGCCGCGGCGAAGGCTCGTGCTCCCTCGTCCGACATGCGGGGGATGTAGACCGTGCGGCCTTTGAGCCCTCGCTTTTCTTCCACCATCTGAGAACTCCTTTGCTGTCGAGATACGCTTCGCAGCGGGTCATGACGCCGGCGTCGTTCGAATGCCCGTCGAACTGCAGCGTGAGATATGGGCGGACGGCGGCGCCGGAGGCGTAGTGCTTCACGTACGAATCGGGCCCGCATTTGAAATTCGTGATGTAGATGAGGTGCAGGTTCTCCTTCTGGGCGGCGAGCCGCGCCGTCTGGAGGATCTTGCGTCCGAAGCTCCAGAACATGTTGTCGTTGATGTCGCGTATGCCGATCCCCTCGAGCGGAAGAAAGAAGATCGGAATGACGTTCATGCCGTAGTAGTCGCGCAGCTTCCCCGGCACGTCGAGGTTCGCTTCCTTGTCGATGACGTTGTAGGGGCGCCCGACGAGAATGACTCCCGCCTCCCCCGATTTCTCGAGAATGTCGAGCGCCTCGCGCCCGGCGGCCTCGCACTCCTCGCGGAACATCCGCTGCGCCGCGTAACCGGCCCTGACGGCGAGGCGATGGCGCGCGCGGGACACGCGGAAGCGTTTCCCGTATTGCCGGAGCTCTTTCTCGACGAAATTCTCCCCCTCGCGGAAATGCACGAGGGGAGACATCATGAGCGTTTCCTTCCCTTCGAGAAGCGGCGCATGCTTGAGAACGAACGGCAGCGTCTGCCCCCACGGGCACATGTACGACTTCACTTCGGGCGCGTCCGTCTCGCCGTCGATGACGTTCGGCGCGAGGATGCCGTCCACCCCCTGCTCGAGGAGCGCGAGGATATGGCCGTGCGCCACCTGGATCGGGAAACACGGCTCGGCGACGGCCGCCTCGATCCCCTGGTGCGCGATCTTCTTGTTCGTCCGGGGGCTGAGAACGATCTCGGCGCCGAGGGCGCGAAGGTACGTGCCCCAGAAGGGATGGCGGTCGTAGAAATACATCGAACGGGCGACGCCGATGCGCGGCTTCGCACCGCTCGCGCCAGGCGCCGACGTGTCGATCGCGCGGCCGAGCGACTTTTCGACGAGCGGCAGCCAATCGCGCTCGATGAGCTCGTTGTAGAGCGTCATGAGATTCGGGATCGTCGGTTTGCGCGGCACCTTGGCGCGCTTGCGGTAGCGGTCGCTGCACTTGTCTCCCCAGTACGTCTTGTTCCCCTCGACGTTGAACTCCTGGATGTCGCAGTAGTTCGTGCAGCCCGGGCAGGTGAACTCGCGGAGCTTGTAGTCGATGGCGGTGAGGTCATAGCCGCGGAAGCCCGACTCCTTCCGAAGCGCCTGCACTTTCTCGCGAACGAGGAGCGAGGCGCCGATCGCGCCGATGACGCCGTTGTACGGAGGGACGATGATCTCCTGGCCGAGCACCTCGCTGAAGGCCGCCGCCACGGCATCATTGTACGCAGTGCCTCCCTGGAAGAATATGACCGAACCGATCTTGCGGCCCCGAACGACGCGATTGAGATAGTTCTGTACGACCGAGTATGCGAGCCCCGCGATGATGTCGTTTTTCGCGGCGCCCTTCTTCAGGTAGGCCGAGACGTCCTGCTCCATGTAAACGGTGCAGCGCTCGCCGAGGCGGAGCGGCCGTTCGCTCGAGAAGGCGAGCTCGGCGAACTCGTTGACGATGTTTACGTCGAGCTTCTCGGCCTGCTCCTCGAGAAAGGAGCCCGTGCCCGCGGCGCACGCCTCGTTCATCGTGAAGTCGACGACGATCCCGTCGGCGATGCTGATGAACTTCGCGTCCTGCCCGCCGATCTCGAAGATCGTGTCGACCTTCTTTCCGATCATCGCGTCTCCGATGAACGCGGCGCCCGTCTTGTGCGCCGTGATCTCGTCGACGATCGTATCGGCGCCGATGAGCTCGCCGATGAGCTCGCGGCCCGAGCCGGTCGTTCCGACGCCGCGGATACGAACCTTGGCGCCCACTTCGCGCTCTATCTCCTGGAGCCCTTCGTGCACGATTTCGATCGGCCGCGCCTGCGTGCGGAGGTAGATCTCCTTGATGACGAGCCCGTCGTCGTCGATCAAGGTAAGGTTCGTGCTCACCGAGCCGATGTCGATGCCGAGGTAGGCGTCGACGGGGAGCTTCCTCCCGTCGAAATTGTATGTATCGACGCGGTCGCGGAGGAAGAGAACGTGGTCGCGGGTAAGACGCTTTAACGCCGGGAACTCCGAGGCGGCCTGCGACTCGAAGTGAGCGAGACGCTCCTTCAGCCCTGCGGCGTCGAACGTTCTCTTATTCAAATCTCTTTTCAAGGCGCCTGCCGCGGTCCCCCGGCCGTTTCCGCCACCCGAGATGATGGCGGCGCCTATCGCCGCGACGTGGACGCCCTCTTTCGGAACGAAAAAGTCCTTCTCGTCGAGCTCGAAGATGCTCGCGAGCGAGCCCGCGACGCCCATGTTGAGCGCCACGCCGCCGATGAAGGCGGTCTTTCCGTGGACCGATTTCCCCCGCGCGATGTTGCTCTTGAAGTTCCGGGCGACCGATTCGCAGAGTCCCTTGAGCACCTCGTCCGGTTTGTAGCCCTTCTGCTGCGCGTGAATCATGTCGGATTTGGCGAACACGCTGCAGCGTCCCGCGATCTTCGGCGTGCGCTCGGCGGCCAGCACGATGTCGCCGACATCCTCGATCTGGTAACGGAGCCGCGTCGACTGCTGGTCCATGAATGAGCCCGTGCCCGCGGCGCAGTCTCCGTTCGTCTCGTAGTCGACGATGCCGATCTGCCCATTCTCGTTCGAGATGTGGATGAACTTGGAGTTCTCGCCGCCCATCTCGAAGATGTTGACGACGTCCCGGTAGAGCGTGCCGACCCCGATCGCCGCGGCCTTGAACTCGTTCTCGACGGGAAGATCGAGGGCACCGCCCACGAGCTTCGCCGCCGAACCGGTGACGATAGCGCCGCCGATCTCGTCGATGCTCACGTGCTCGAAGAGCTCGCCGAGGAGCTTCACCGAGGCCTCGAGCGGACGCCCCTGGATGCGGCGGTAGCTCGATACGGCTATCGCCTTCGCCGGATCGTCGGGAAACGGATAAACCTCGGCGACGGGGCTCCCCTCTTTCGCCGCGAGCGCCTCGATTGCGTTGCGCGCGCCGATGAACGCCCACTTCGCGCTCACCGTTCCGACGTCCATTCCAAGAAAGAATTCCATACGTTCCTTCCTCTATGCATGCAAATGAATGTGCTGTGTATTGGGTGAATCTCGCACGCACGGGCGCCGCGGGCAAGGCTTACACAGGATTCGGTCGAAAATAGGGGGTGAACGGTTCACCCGCTGGGGCGAAGGGGCCGGCTCCTTTCCTTTTTCTTTTTGTCTCTCGCGGCAGCCATATTATATTGAAATAGATCAATCCACATTCGAGCGCAGAGAGCTTCTTGATAGGAGGAGCAATCATGAGCAGGGCGATGAAGGCAGTGCCATTTGTCGTTCTCTTTGCTTTGATCATTGCCGTGCCGTCTGTGCGGGCATATTGGGTCCAGGATGGTGTGGGGCTTTGCACGGCAACGGGGAGTCAGTCGAATCCCACGATCATCTACGATGGCGCGGGTGGTGCCATTGTCACATGGCAGGACCATCGCAGCGGGAGCGCACACATCTATGCCCAGAAGGTGAATGCCTCGGGAACTGCTCAGTGGACGGCGAATGGCGTCCCCCTCTGCACGGCAACGGGGGATCAGCAGTATCCGACAATCACCTCCGACGGCGCGGGCGGCGCAATTGTCACATGGCGTGACTCCCGCGGCGAGACCTATGACATCTATGCCCAGAGGATAAACGCCTCTGGAACTGCCCAGTGGACGACCGATGGCGTCGCCCTCTGCGCGGCAACGAATTCTCAGTCCGATCCCAGGATCGTTTCCGATGGCGCGGGCGGCGCCATTATCACGTGGATTGACTTCCGCAGCGGGAGCAATTATGACATCTATGCCCAGAGGGTAAACGCCTCGGGAACTGCCCAGTGGACGACCGATGGAGTTGCCCTCTGCACGACAACGGGGAGCCAGTATTCTCCAACGATCACTTCCGATGGCGCTGGCGGCGCCATTATCGCGTGGACCGGCGACAGCACCGGGACCTATGACATCTATACCCAGAAGGTGAATGCCTCAGGAACTGCCCAGTGGACGGCGAATGGCGTCCCTCTCTGCACGGCAACGGGGACTCAGGATTCTCCCGCAATCACTTCCGATGGCGCGGGCGGCGCCATTGTCACCTGGATCGACGAACGCTACGGGACGTTTCATATCTATGCCCAGAGGATAAATGCCCCGGGAACTACCCAGTGGACGGCGGATGGCGTCGCTCTCTGCTGGGCAACGGGGGATCAGCATTATCCCGCGATTGATTCTGACGGCGCGGGCGGCGCTATTGTCACGTGGTATGACGGCCGCATCGGGATCTATAACACTCATGACATCCATGTCCAGAGGGTGAATGCCTCGGGAGCTACCCAGTGGATGACGAATGGCGTCCCGCTCTGCACGGCAGCCGGGGATCAGCACTCCCCCATGATCACTTCCGATGGGGCGGGCGGCGCAACGGTCACATGGCAGGACCGTCGCCGCGAAAGCAACTATGATATCTATGCCCAGCGGGTGAATGCCTCGGGAACTGCCCAATGGACGACCGATGGAATCGCCCTCTGCCCGGCAACTTCGGGGCAGGAGAATCCCAAGATCATCTCTGATGGCGCGGGCGGCGCCATTGTCACGTGGCAGGATTTCCGCAGCGGGAACAACAATGACATCTATGCCCAGTCCATTGACACCTATGGCCGAATCGGCTTTCTCAACCCCGCCATTCATTCCATCCGCGACGTGCCCGGCGATCAGGGCGGCCATGTGAACCTCGCCTGGGATGCGAGCCGCGTTGATTACACCAGCGGCGAGATCACCCGCTATACGATCTGGCGGGCGCTCAGCACGTCTGCGGCCCTCATGATGGTCGAAAGCGGTGCGGAGCTCCTCTCCGGCCCCGAGGAGATCTCGAGCGCCGCGGGCAAGCCCCAGGTAAGGATGGAGCGGCTCAGCGGACGCACCTTCTACTGGTCACTCGTCGACTCGCACGACGCTTACTACCTTCAGAACTACTCAAAGATCGTGGCCACTGCCTTCGACTCGTCATCAGCAACGACGCAGTACAACTATTTTCAGATCATCGCCCACACGAGCGACGCGAGGACGTTCTTCGTCTCAGCTCCCGACAGCGGTCGCTCGGTGGACAACATTGCACCGTGCCCGCCGACAAGTCTTGCGGGCGCGGAGTGCTACACGCCCGCGGGGCTCATGCTCACGTGGAATCGCAACACGGATGCGGACCTCGGGCACTATGCCGTTTATCGGGGAACGAGCGCCGGGTTCGTCCCCGGTGCCGGGAACATCATCGCCTCGTCGCCCGACACAACAACCTTCGACGGATCGTGGAGCTACAGCAGCGGGTACTATTACAAGGTATCTGCGCTCGACATTCACGGCAACGAGGGCGGTTTCGCGCTCCTCACGCCTGACGGCGTGACGGGCGCTGATAAGCCGAAGGCCCCCGATGCGAGCTTCCTCGCGCAGAACTACCCGAACCCGTTCAATCCGACGACGCGCATCGCCTTCGGGCTCTCGGCGCCGGGGCATGTGTCGCTGAGGATTTACGACGCCGCAGGAAGGCTCGTGCGCGCGCTCGTGAACGAAGAGCGGCATGC
>JAPLKY010000135.1 GCA_026387805.1 Candidatus Krumholzibacteriia bacterium | reverse complement strand
GGATAGGGAGGCCGCTTCGTTTCTCCATTCGTTCGCTGCCGCTCGAACCTGTGCTATTCGTTATCGTCCTCTTCGCCGCTCTCGTGGACCTTGACCAGGCTGCACTTCTCGTCGATCTTGGCGAGCATCTTCTTACCGCTCTCGCTTTCCGGATTCAGTGCAAGAGACTTCTCGTAGAGCGCACGGGCCTTCTCGCATTTGCCGGCCGCGAAGAACGCCTCCCCGAGGCTGTCGTAGACGTTCCACGACTCGGGGTTCATCTTGACGTTGAGCTTGAAGATCGCGATCGCCTCGTCCAGCTTCTTCCCGTACAGGTAGTAGTAGCCGAGCGTATTGAACTCGCCTTCCTTGAAGTAGACTTCGCCGTCCTCCGCCTGCATCAGCTTCATGGCGACCTTCTCGGCGGCATCGACGCCCTTTTCCTCGATCGCGTCGTGAATGAGCACCGCCGCGGAGTTCTCGCTCTGCGAGATCTTCTTCCACGACATCTCGATCTTCTCTTTCGAGCTCACGCCCGACATCTCTTTCTTGAGCTTCATTTCTTTCTCTTTGAGCTGGGTCTCCTTCTTCGCCTTGTCGCACTTCTCCTGCGCCTGCGCCTGCGTCTGCCATACGCCCGATATTGAAAGCGGGACGATGATCGATGCAACGATAGCGCATGAAACGATACCGGCTCTGCGTCGGTTTCTGTTCCTGTCAATCTTCGGGTCGAGAATGCACATGATCCGCTCCTTGAGATTCGAGCCCTGGGATATTGTCGATAGCTGCCAGACCGGCCCGCGGGGGTTGCCCAGATCCGCCGCGATGTCCATCAGGAACATCGCGTAGTCCGAAGGCCTGGCGCCGGCGTTGAGCACCGCGTCGTCGCAATCGCGTTCCCGTTCGACCCTCGCCGCTTTCACCGCCAGCCAAACGAGAGGATTGAACCAGTAGATGCTCTTGACGACGATCGCAAGCACCTCAACGAGACCGTCCCGCCGCTTGATGTGGGCAAGCTCGTGGGACAGTATGTACCGGCGCTTCGCGGCGGGCCACTCCGCCGAGCCGGCCGGGACAACTATCGCCGGATTGATCGCTCCCACGGTTACCGCGGCTCCTATCTCGCACGACTCGAAAAGACGAACATGCCGGTCCAGGCCGAGCCTGGCGGCGCTTTCCTCGAGGAGATCCGCCCATTCCTCGTCAGCCGCCGTGCACCGGGCGAGAATCTTGCGCCCGAGCGCGGTACGCACGGCAAGCCAGCACAGCGTGAGGGCCGCACCGACAAGCCACGCGAGGATCGCCCATGCGTGCCACCCCTCCGCGAGGAACGCCGGTCCCGACGCCGATGCGGCACGGCTTTGCGTCGCGACTCCGATACCGTCCTGTGCGTCGATCGATTTCTCTCCGGGAACGACGAGCGCTTCGGTCCCGACGCCCTGAGCGAACCAGCTGCCCACCTCGGGTATGACCGGAAGATTCCAGATCGGGGAGATAAGCTGCGCGAGCGGCAGCGCCAGAAGAACGACGAGGGTGAACACCCAGACCATGCTTCTCGCGTTCGCGGACGCCCCGCGCATCAGCAGGGTCGCAATCCCCGCTATCGCGCACACGAGCGCCGCCTTGATCGAGACGTCGAGCACGAGACCAAGAATTCCGGCCCAGGGGACCCCCGCAAGCCAACCGCCTAAGCCCGCGTTCATGTTATCGCCCGCCCTTTCGCGATTCCTCGATGATCTCGAGGATTCGCTTGCGTTCCTCTTCCGTCAGATTTGCGTCAGCCTTCGTGAGAATGGAGATCACGGCCGACGCCTCGGCGCCCTTGAAAAAGGTCTTGAGCACGTTGTCGAGCGCGGTTTTCCTCGCGCTCGCAAGCGGAATGGTCGGGATGTAAATGAATTTCCCTTTTTCCGTTTCGTGCCGCAGATATCCCTTTTCCTCGAGAACGTTGAGCATCGTCCGAACTGTCGCGTTGGCGGGCCTCCCCGGCAGATTCGCCATAACCTCGATCGCCGTAGCCCTCCCAAGCTGGTATACAATCTCCATGATCTGACGTTCCCTGCGAGTGAGCTCTTTTAGATCCGTCTTTTCGACATTCTTGTCCACGGTAACCTCCTGCACATACCTGCCGCCGGCGGACTGCTGCCTGGAACGCCGCAACGCGTTGCTACCGAAGAACCTGACGCGATTGCGGTGCGTTTAACATGTTAAACATCTCGCATGTTAAATATTTAACAGTTCCTACCCGGGAGTCAAGAGGAAAATATAAAAATCTTCTCGGCCCCCCCCCGGGAACTAACCTTACCGCCGGGCGTATCATTACCATCCGCGAACAAGGGTCTCCTCGAACGGAGGTCGTCATGACAAGGAGTCCATTCAGAAATCTCGCGGCGCTGAGCGCGCTCATGGCCCTGCTGGCCGTCTCCGGCGCCGGCCCGGCGGCACTGGCCCAGACTCAGGGAACAGACATCGTTCTCGGAAAGTCGATCCCGCTCGATTCGAAGATCCTCAAGAGAAGCGTCAACGTTTTCGTCTACGTGCCGCCGGGCTACAACCAGAGCGCGGCGCGTTACCCGGTGCTCTACGACCTGAACTCCTTCTTCTGTTTCACCTACGACTGCGGCACGGTCGAGCTCCTCGCCCGCACCATGGACATTCCGAATATGATCGTCGTCGGCGTGCCCCAGCTCGGGTACGGCTACGTTCCGACTCCGTTCGAGGAGCGCACGGACACTCTCGCCGACGCCGACCTCTCGATACAGTTTCTCAGGGAAGAGCTGATGCCCCTCGTGGAGAAGAGCTACCGGACCGGCCCGCTCAAGATACTCTACGGCCATTCGGTGGGCGGGCTGTTCGCCATGTATACGATGTTCAACTACCCCGACATGTTCGCCGGATATCTTGCGGGGAGCCCCTGGTTCCAGAGCAACGACCAGTACTGGCTGAAGAACATCGAGAAGTTCGCGAAGACGAGAGACCTGAAAGGGAAATATCTCTACACGACCGTCGGAAGAGGCGAAGCGCAGATAACCCTCGACACGTACACCGGGCTCGAGAAATGGATGCTCGAGGCGCAGCTCCCCGGCTTGAGTTGGAAGAGCGCGTGGGTCGAAGGGGATCACGGCTCGATGTCGGGCAGAACGATCTACGATGGCCTGCTCTTCATCTTCGACGGCTGGAAGATTCCGAACGCGCTCTTCATGGACGCCGATATAGACGCCGTCGATCAACACGTGAAGAAGACCGCGGCCAAGTGGAGCGCCCTCGGCCTGGACGCGTCGAGCATTCTCCCCGAAGCGCAGATCAACGGCATGGGATACACTATGCTCCAGCGCAAGGAGTACGACAAGGCCGTCAGGATCTTCCTGTACAACATCAAATGTTTTCCGAAATCCTTCAACGCTCACGACAGCCTCGCGGAGGCGTACATGACGATGGGGGACAAGGCGAACGCCATAAAATACTACAAGCTCGCCGTGGAGCTGAATCCCGGCGCCGGCAATTACGAGAAACAGATTCTCCTGAACTCGCAAAACAAGCTGCGCGAATTGGGCGCGGAGAACTAGACCATACATGAGCCCGACGTAATATTTATTTGACGCGCCGTGCCGCGATCCGCGGCACGGCGTTCCAATTCCTTGCCCCGCGAAACGGTTGCGTCACGACATATAACGTTACCGTTGTCAAATTCCTTTTACGCCAATGCCGATAATGCCATAATTATATGATAATGAATCTTCCTTCCTTGACACGCGCCGCGCACCTCTGATATACTCGCCCTCGAAGATGCTCTCGGATTGCCGATCATCCCAGCCTCGACACCCGAACTCATCCGAAAAGCACAAACGGGACAACGCCTGAGAGAGTTGGATTCTCGCCTTCTCGTTGGAGGAGGCGGCGGGAGTCCATCCAAATAGCACTCGCAGCGGAGCACCTGAGGGGCGAGGCCCGGCTGCCCGGGTAGCGGCGGGCGGCCGGGCTCGGTTATTCAACGGGAGGCACAGATGATCGACTTCACGAGCTGTTTCGCCGTCGCCGCCATGTTCGGTTCCTTCGGTTGCCGCCTCAAACACAATCCGATCGAGCATCCTCCGATGGGAGCATTTCTATACCGAGGTTACGACAGCGCGGGTAAGCTCATTATCAGAGGCTGGCTCGCTATAAACGCCGGCGACGCGGAGCGCGTCGAGGGCCGGTGGTGCCTCGACAGGATCGGCGCCCCGGATAGTATCGGGCCTCAGCTCGGGCTCGGCCGTCTTCTCGGCCGGCTCGAGGGGACTCGGCTGTCGCTGAATCTGAATCCGGGGTTCCTGGATTTCAACGTTGCGCTCACCGGCACGTTCGACGCGGCTTCGTTCAAGGGAACGTGGCGCTACTGCACGATCAGGGGGATCGTGGGCGAAGGGGCATTTGAGGCCATCAAGAAGAAGCTGCCGGCCGCCGCGGAGAGGTAACCTAACGAAGGTCGCGGCACGGAGCAGTACGATGCCGCGACCATATCCGGAACAAGGCGTCCAGGCTCAAGGCGATTCGGGTCCCCGAGTTCCCGCCTATTTTCCGGAACTTCCTCTCCTCGAATCCGCTATAATAGTATCGAGCCACTCTTCCAGGAAAGGAACATCTATTATTATGAGATCGTTCGCCCTCGCCGTGATTGTCGCTCTCGTTTTCCCGGCGCTTGTTTTCGCCGAGGAGCCCGCACAAGTGACGTTCCCCGAAACGCCCGCGGGAAGGCTCGTCGCCGCGTACATCGAGGCATTCAACAGCGACGACGACGGAGCCCTTCGCGCCTTTCTCGAGGCGAATCTCTCGTCCGGCGCGATCGCACAGCGCCCGGTCGAGCAGCGTCTGAAGGCGCTGCAACAGCTCAAAGCGGACGCCGGGGCTCTCGCGCCCATGAAGATCGTCGAGGCGCGCGAGGATGCGCTCACGATCGTCGCCAGGGGCTCGAAAGGCTCCTGGCTGGAGATCGGCTTCGCGTTCGAGAACGATGCGCCCGTCAAGCTGCTCGGCGCGCGATTCATGATGATGGACGAGCCCCCCGACCCGAACGAACCCACGACCCCCCTGACCGGCGCGGAGATCCTGGCTGCGATCGACAGCCTCGTCGACGGGCTCGTCGAAAAGGACGACTTCTCGGGCGTCGTTCTCGTCGCACGGGGAGATACGCCCATCTACAAGAAGGCCTGGGGCTTCGCGAGCAGGGAATACGGCGCATTGAACCGGACGGACACACGGTTCAATCTCGGATCGATCAACAAGGTCATCACGCGCGTCGCGATCGAGCAGTTCGCCGGAAAGGGAGCGCTCGCTTTCGACGACAAGCTCGGGCGATTCCTTCCCGACTATCCGAACAAGGACGCCGCGGCGAAGGTCACGATTCGCCAGCTCATCGATATGACCTCCGGTATCGGAGATTTCTTCGGCGAGGAATACGCCGCGACGCCGAAGGACAGGATCCGCGACCTCGCCGATTATCTGCCGTTCTTCGCGGCCGAGCCGCTGCTCTTCGAGCCGGGCACGGACAACAGGTATTCGAACGGCGGGTACGTCGTGCTCGGGCTCATCGTCGAGAAGGCGAGCGGCATTACCTATTTCGATTACGTTCGCAAGAACATCTACAAGCCGGCCGGGATGGAGAATACGGATCACTTCATGGCGGATATGTTCGTCGACAACCTCGCGAGCGGCTACACGCGCGCCTGGGACGACAAGGAGCACCCGGACGAGCCGCGGCGCAACAACATCTATACGCGCCCGGCCCGTGGGAGCTCGGCCGGAGGCGGTTATTCGACGGCGGACGATCTTCTGAAGCTGGTCCTCGCCCTGAAGGCGGACAAGCTGTCGGCGCCCGAGACCGCGAAACTCTTCGCGGGAAACATGGCCTTCGCCGGCGGCGCCCCGGGGATCAACGCCTACGTCGAAACGGTCGCTACGACCGGCTGCACGATCATCGTGCTCTCGAACTACGACCCTCCGGCGGCAACGAAAACCGGAGAGAGAATCGGACGCCTGCTCAAGCGGCTGAAATGACATCCTCTAATTAAGAATTCGTTTGCATAAAGATTGATTTTCTGCTGTCATTCCGGCGACCACAGCAGGAAGGAGAACGATATGGGCAAAATCGTCGCACTGCTCGCAGTCACCGTTTTGTTCATCCCGCTCGCGGCTCTCGCGGGCTCCGACGCGGTCAAGCCGGTCCCGCCCATCACGCAGACGAGCGCGCTCTGGCTCGGGCCGGTGAAGCTCGGGGTTCTTCCGGCGCCGCCGATCCCGCCGGATAATCCTCAGACCGCGAGGAAGATCCTCCTCGGCAAGCAGCTCTACTTCGACACGCGGCTGTCGAGGGACAATACGATCAGCTGCGCCACGTGCCACAGCCCGGCGATGGGCTGGTCGGACAAGGGGCCGACGAGCAAGGGAATCGACGGTCAGATGGGCGGCCGCAGGGCGCCTCCCGCTTCCAACTCCGCATATAATCCCCTGCAATTCTGGGACGGCCGCAGCCCGAGCCTCGAGGATCAGGCCAAAGGCCCCATCCAGAATCCGATAGAGATGGGAAACACGCACCAGGTCATGATACGCACCGTGAGCGACATCCCCGAATACGTCGAGGAGTTCAGGGAGGTCTTCGGAACATCGCCGATCACCGTCGATCAGGTGGCGCAGGCGATCGCGGCGTTCGAGCGAACGATCGTGACGACCGACTCGCCGTTCGACCGCTTCGCGAAGGGGGACGAAACGGCTCTCACCTGCATCGAGAAGAAGGGGCTCGAGATATTCAACGGCAAGGGGCGCTGCTCCTGCTGCCACTGGGGCCCGAACTTCTCGGACGGCCGCTTCCATAACCTCGGCACGCACATGAACATGGGCAAGCCGGACAACGGCCGCTACGACATAACGAAGGATCCGAAAGACATGCGCGCCTTCAAGACGCCGACGATGCGCGACGTGGGCCTTCGTCCGCCGTACCTCCACATGGGTAACGAGAAGACGGTCGAGGACGTGATCGTCTTCTACAACAAGGGGGGCGGATTCAAGGACCCGAACATGGACCCGATGATGATTCCCCTCGGGCTTTCGAAGGGGGAGATCCGCGCTCTCGTCGCGTTTCTCGAGCACGCGATGACGAGCCTCAATCCCGAAGTGGCGGACGTCAAACCGATTCCGGCATCGGAATTGCCGAAGTAAGGGGGCGATGAACATGAAGAAGATATTCACTCTCCTGCTCGTACTCGTCGCCCTGCCGCTCGTGATACCGGCGCCGGGGCAGGCGATCCCCGCATTCGCGAGAAAGTACGGCTTCAACTGCATGATGTGCCACACGGCGTATCCGAAGCTCAACGACTGGGGGCAGCGGTACCGCGACAATGGCTACCAGCTTCCGGGGCAGACGGGCAAGGAAAAGACGATGTTCGATTCCCATACGCCCATCGCGCTCAGGACGTCGGTGGGATTCAACGGCTACAACGCTTCTCCTCTCACGACGGGAAGCTTCGATCTCATGGGCCTCGATCTGCTCGCGGCAGGCGTCATGCACAAGAACGTTTCGGTGCTCCTCATCTACACGCCTCGTATCGACGAGCCCAGCGCCGACGCGGCGGGGGCGGAGCCCTTGCAGCTCGGCGCTCTCGAGTCGGCGAATATCGCGTTCAGCAACATCATCCGGAACGCCCTGAACGTCAGGGTAGGACGCTTCGAGCCGGCATATCATCTCTTCAGCTCCAAGCGTTCCTTTTATCTGAACGCACCGTATGAAATCTACGAGTATAGACCGAACGGCACCTTTGCGTTCGGCGACAACCAGACCGGCATCGAAGCGACCGGGCATTTCAGGATGGGCTTCAAATACGCTCTGGGGATCGTGAACGGAACGGGCGCGACCGCCGAGAACGACAAGTCCAAGGATGTCTACCTCGCGCTCTCTCAGACCATCGGGCCCGGCGACGGACAGAGCGCCGGACAGCGCGTCGGCGCGTTCGCCTACTATGGGAACCAGCCGTATGCGATTCCCGTTTGGAACGCAACGGCCGACACCATCATGCGCCTTGCATGGTCCGACAGATCCAAGCCGCTGTATCGCTACGGGGCCTCGGGCAGCTTCAACTGGAAGACCTTGAATCTCACTGCCATGTATATGCGAGGTCTTGACGACAAGGCGGGGAACTTTCTCGAAAAATCGGCAAAGGATTGTGAATTTCAAGGCGCTTTCGTCGAGCTCGATTACGGGGGGCTCTGGAACAATCGCCTCATCGCCTCCGTGCTCTACAACTGGGTCGAACCGCCGAGCTACGGCGCCAAGATGATCCCGGACGGCTACTCGGTGCCCGGCATGATCAACGCGTACTCGACGCTCGTGCGCTATTACCTCGGCGACTGGAACGCGGTGAACGTCGCCCTGCACGCGGAGTATACGTATCGAACGCACGAGCACAAGAGCAACAAGGAGCTGGCGCTTTTCAAAGAGAGCTACTACTCGATGCTCGTGGACTTCGGATTCTAGCGCGCGGCTTCACGCGGACCGGGGAGATAACGGAGGTTGCGGCTCGGCGACGGGCCGCAGCCTCCTCTGCTCTATGACGGTATTCGACGATCTCTACAAGGACGTCATCGACTACTTCGGGACCGAACCCGACGACCTCCTCGTGCGCTTCGAGCGCGAGCTG
>JAPLKY010000047.1 GCA_026387805.1 Candidatus Krumholzibacteriia bacterium | reverse complement strand
TAACATTGGCTATAGACATGGCCAATGCAGCATCGGTTCCGGGCTTTATCGGTATCCACTTATCGGCTTTTGCTGCTGTAACCGAATAGCGAGGATCGATTACTACTACCTTGGCGCGAATAGCCCGTTCACGTCTTATCTTGCCCCACATCCTCAGGTTGCGTGCCAGCGGCTTTTGAGACTCTATTATGCTTGCGCCGAAAGACAATATATAATTAGTCTTCTCCAGATCATACGCGCTAAGCGTATAGTGGCCATCTGCCATCCACTCGCCGGCCTTCGCTGCCTCGTCATCCAGTGCATCACCGGTTATCAAGTTCGGGGTGCCGAATGCCACTGCGAATCTTTGAATTAGATCATCGTTGCTGCTGCTATTCAAACCATCGAGTATTAACAATTTATGGGGTTGTCCTGAGTCTCTGAGAGACTTTAACTTGCTGGATATTTCTACTAAAGCGTCACCCCATGGAATAGGAGACCACTCAGGATCTATACCCTTACCTTTTTCCGGGTTATTGCGCTTCATAGGTGTCTGGATGCGATTGTGATCATATAGTACTTGAAGTCCGATCTTGCAACGCGGACACGTCTTTCCGTCTGATACTTTAGATAGCGTATTCCCGGCTATTCTAACTGCGTTACCATTTTGAACTTTGACTCGCGTTGCGCAACGGGTGGGGCAATTCAAGCAGGAAGTTGAAATCCATTCCTCCGTAAACTCTTCATAGATATTTCCGGAAGGAGATAAAAAGTTAACATCGGGGCGTTTAAGGGCATAACCGGCTGTCAGGGCAGCGGTCGCAGCTGCCGAAACACCAAGAAAAGCCCTTCTGCTCAGTAATAAGCGTCCAGACTTTCCCTCTTTTTGGCTTTTTATTCTATTGGATCATCTTCAGGGTGGTTGCTTCCTCGAGACCGCTTATCGTCGTGCAGTGAACGTAGCCCTGTCGCTTTTCCGTGGTCTCGGGCGACAGCTTCTTCTTCGGCAGACTCTCCATGAATGCGGCGGCCAGCTTGATCGAATTGATCATCTTGTTCTTCGCGTAGCCGGGATGAATATTCTTGCCGATGAATTTGAGCACTACCATATCGGCGCTGAAGGTCTCGGCCTCAACTTCTCCTCTGCTGGAGCCGTCGACCGTATAGGCATATTTTGCCCCCAGCTTCTTCAAATCGATCTTCTCCGTTCCTCTCCCGACCTCTTCATCGGGAGTGAAACAGATCTTTATCGGACCGTGCTTGACTTCGGGGTGGGTGATCAGATAGTTGGCGGCATCCATGATTTCGGCGATGCCGGCCTTATTGTCCGCGCCGAGCAGCGTTGCTCCATCCGAGGTGATGACGTCGAATCCCTTCATTTTCCTGAGATCGGGATTCTCGCTCGTCTTTATCACGCGGCCGCCTTTGGGCAGCCTGATATCGCCGCCTTTGTACTTCCTATGAACGATCGGTTTGACGCCCTTTCCGGTCACCGCGGGAGAAGTATCGACATGCGCGATGAAAGCGATCGGCGGCACTTTCTTCGCGGCATTCGCGGGAAGCGTCGCCATGACATAGCCCCACTTATCCATTGCGGCGTCTCTTAATCCCATCTTCTTCAATTCTCTGGCGAGTTCGGCGGAGAGCTTCTTCTGTTTTTCCGTGCTCGGAAACGAAGTCGATTCCTCGTCCGATTGGGTGTCGTATGTGGCATATCGCAAGAAACGATCAACGCACGTGTATCTGTATTTTAAATCGAACATAATCCCTCCTGATCTTCTGTTCTGGTTTTCTGAACCCAACTGTTTGACCTGTCGCCGATCTTAGCACCATTCTGAGACTCTGACTACAGTTGAGAAAGAAGTGGTGGACACGCTCGCAGAGAATTCGAACCTTGCTCAGTAACGAGGCTATTGCCCGGCATATCGGTGTTAACGGAAAGACTGTCGCGAAGGCGTTGACCTGGATACTGGACAGGCCTCGAATACCTCGACCAGGAATCGAATTTCCCATCATTCAAATTGTCTGTAACTTCCCGGCTCCAAATGTCTATTATCGCCAGAGGAGGAAGATGCTGGGCTTTCAAGAACTATACGAGTCATATGCGCCGGAGGTCTTCCGCTTCGCCTTCTCGCTTTCGGGCGAGCGCGCCGAAGCGGAGGATATTACTTCCGAGACGTTCATCCGCGCCTGGGTGAATAGGAGCGCCATCCGTACTGAGACGCTGAAGGCGTATCTCATGACGATTGCCCGCAATACGTTTCTCGAAAGGCGGCGCAAGAGCCGGCGCGAGGTCCCCCTCGATGAGACACTGCCGGATCCCGCGCCCGGACCGGATGGTCGAGCCGAAGCTCAGTTCGAGCTGATAAGGGTTGAAAAGCTCCTGCAACCGCTTCCGGAAATCGATCGCGCGGCCTTCATCCTTCGGGTTCGGCATGGGCTGCCATACGAAGAGATCGCCCGCGTCCTCGAGATCACGCTCGCATCGGCCAAAGTGAAAGTGCATCGCGTTCGCAAGAGGCTCCTCGCCGCCTGTATCGAAAGGAAGGTGTATTGAAATGAAGATCACTCGAAACGTGATTCTCGATCTTCTGCCCATCTATGTGGCCGACGAGGCGAGCGCGGATACGCGCGCGCTCGTCGAATCGTACCTCGCGAGTGACCCCGAGGCCGCCGACCTTGCGAAAGAGTTCGCAAAGATGGAAACGGCGGGAGATGTGCCTGTACCGCTCAACAAGGAGGATGCGATGGAAGCCTATAGGGAAGCAAAGCGACTCATGTTCCGGCGCACCGTGATAATCGCGGCTCTGATAGCCTTCGGATTTCTCTGCGTGCTCGGATTCATATTCGTTGTTTGGTTCGGAGCCTTTCGACTCGTTTCATAAGCCTCAGTCCAGCGGCGCCCGCCGCATCGGCGGCGGGCGAGATCTCGGATGTTGTTCTATAGAAATCGGACCGTACGCTTCAGATATGAGCATGCCGACGTGCCGCCTGCCCGCCATCATCCGCCACCGCAACTCTGCCGATCGCCTCTCGGGTGAGTCGGGAACTCCGCGCACATGATTTCATTCCGCGATCCGGAGACATCCGCCAATTGACACGGAATCGAATTTCCTATAGAAATGGCAAAAGCGATCTTCCTGTTCGTTCTTTCGACAAGGAGATTTCTCGATGTCATTCAAGGAAAGTTCCATCACCGCCCTGGCATTGCTTTTCCCGGTGGTGTTCGCCTGCGCTTCCTCTCTCGGGCAGGAAGCCAAAACGACTCCGGCCCTTTCCGAAGCCGAAATCCGGACACTTCTTCAAGATCGGCTGGACCCAAAAGCCGATATCGGATTGGTTGCGGCCGTGGTCTCGCCGGAGGGCGTGCGCATCATCACGGCCGGCGCAGCGGGGGCGAAGGGAGCGCCGCCGCTGAACGGGGATACCGTATTTGAAATAGGCTCAGTCACCAAAGCGTTCACGGCGGCCATCCTGTCGGATATGGTCGAACGAGGCGAAGTCGCCCTGGACGATTCCCTTGGGAAATATCTCCCGGCCGGCGTGCGCGTCCCCGAGAGAAACGGCAAGACCATCACCCTGATCGACCTTGTGACCCACACCTCCGGACTCCCCACTATCCCTTCCAATCTCGTCAAAGAGCCGGCAAATCCCTATGCCCACTATACCGTTTCGCAGTTGTATGCGTTCCTGGGCGAATATCAGCTGACTCGGGATATCGGCAGCCGCTTCGAATATTCGAACCTCGGCGCCGGGCTGCTGGGGCATGCCCTCGCCTTGAAATCCGGAATCGGCTATGAGGAGCTGGTCCGCCAACGTGTCCTCCAGCCGCTGGACATGAAGGATACGGCGATTTCGCTTTCGGCTTCCATGAAGGCGCGCTTGGCCGTCGGGCATGATAGAGAGGGGAACGCCGTCCCCAATTGGGACATACCGACATTGGCCGGTGCCGGTGCGTTGCGATCCACCGCGAACGATATGGCGAAGTTCTTGCAGGCGAATCTTGCCGATTCAGGGCCCTTATCGGCCGCGCTGCGCCGCAGCCACGGCAAACAACGCACTACGGACATTTTCGATACCGATATCGGTCTGAGCTGGCTCATCACCAAAACGCCGGCCGGGGAGATCGTCTGGCACAACGGACAGACCGGGGGATACCACTCCTTCATGGGATTGGATTTGAAGAATAGATACGGTGTGGTGATCCTCCACAATTCGAACGCCGATATCGACGACATCGGTTTCTATCTGCTCGACAACCGGCTCCCGCGTCCGATCAAGCGGCGCGTCGAAATCACGATCAAGCCGGAAGTGCTCGATCTCTATCCCGGGGAATACCGGCTCGCTCCCGGTTTCACGCTGACGGTCACCCGCGAGGAAGACAAGCTGTTTGTCCGGGCGACCGGGCAGCCCCGTTTCCAGGTGTATCCTTCGTCGGAAACCGAATTCTTCTACAAGGCCGTAGATGCCCAAATAACATTTGTGAAGGACTCGACCGGGCGGGTGACCGGACTCGTTCTGCATCAAGGCGGCCGCGACATGGAAGGCGCGAGAATCAGGTAACCGCAACGGTTTTCGCCCAATGTTTTCGGAAGCAGCTTGTGTCATTTCGAGCATTGGCCCAGTCTGATCATCCAGAAGCCATTTCCACTCTCGAGCGAGGTCGGAACATGAAGAAACCAATGGCCTTGGTGTGCATCGCCTGTCTTGTCCTGCTCACCTGCTCCAAGAAGCCGACTGAGCCAGGGGACGATAATCCGCCGCCCCAACCAACCTTCACGATCAAGTATGCGGCCGATGAATCTCGAGCGGTGGAGCAACGCATCGTCGCGGACGCCGGCGGCAGCCTGAGCGCCGAGGATATAAGCGGAGTGAGCTTCGAATTGACTATTCCTGCCCACGCGCTGAAGGCCGATACCACCATCAGGATCATTCCCTTCTTGTCCTTGAGCATCGCCGGGCCGGGCGGAACCGGCTGCGACGCGTGCGCCGGCACCGACAGCCTATGCTGTCTCAAGGGCGCCCTGTTCGAGCCGGAGGGGATCGTTCTCGATTCAGCCGCCACGCTCACGATCCGCTATCCCGGGGGGGCGCCGCTGCCATTCGCGAAACGTCCTTTGATCGCTTATGTCGATGCCGCCGAAAACCGGTACGAACCGCTCTATACGGTCTGTGACACGACCGCCGGGACGCTGACGGCTCGGATAGTGCACTTCAGCGGCTATGGGACTGATGATGAACGGTACGATCGCCTCGAGGCCGAGGTGTACGAGATAGCGGACTACCTGACCAGGAATATCGGGAAAACGGCATTCTATGTCGATCTATATCCCATGATAGAGCTGCACGACCTGTGCCGGCTTCCAACGACCTATATGGGGGAGACGATCGTGTATCCCGAGCTCGCGGCGACGATCGAGGGGATCATGCTGGACGCGTATCAGAAGCATGCCGCGGCGATTCAGGGGCAGGCGTTCAATGTGTCACCGTGCGACGGGCTCTTCCTGCTCCGCGAGTGCATCAGGAACCTGGCTAATTTTGTCGCTACAGACGATATCATAACCCACGGTTGGTCCAATCACGGAGCATTCGCGTCCGTCAAATCGGCCACGGAAGGCGATTTCGATGCGCTTTTCAGAAGAACCGCCGAGGACGGCAAGAGCAAGTGCGATCATGACAAGTGCGTCGAGGGCAAAGCGCTGCTGGACTGTGCGCTTCGCTATATCGAGTCGGATGATCGAATCGACACCGATCCGATCTTGCATTCGTTCGTCGATACGGTCGGCAACTGGGAGATTGCGTGCTGCAAAGTGAACATCACTCTCGAAGCCGACAAGACGACCCTGTACAATCTCGCCATCACTTCGAGCGATGACAGCAACTACGTCAAGTTCACCGCCACGACAACCGATCCCTTCGGACCGTACGAAGGCGCGACGGTCCGCATCGAGGGCACCCATGGCGGCAACGGGCAGACGATATATCCGTCGGCCACGAGCACCATGACGGATGAGAACGGCAAAGTCTCTGCGACCTTCGTGTGGGATCAGCAGACCGGTATCCCGCCTGGAACCACCACGTGGAAAGCTGCATTTCAGTACTGGTCCGATGAGGCCGATTCGATAGTCTGGGTGTGGTCGGAGCCCGTGACGATCACCCTTAAGCCGGTGACCTTCAATGTTTCGTACCGCTATTCGTACACGTACGACGTGACGTCCGCCTGCGGTTCGACCTCGGTTTCGGGTCTCGCGACGAGCGAGGACCGGTTGGTTCTTGGAGCGAGCGAGATCTGCCAGCTTCGGGATAAGGTTCAACGATCTTACAGCTATCAGAGCAGCTGCACCGACGCAAACCAGAGCTTCAGCCGCACGGAGAGCCTCCTCGAGCCGATCAACATTCCGCCATGCTATTGGGGCTATTACACCGAAGAGCGCTCGAATCCCGACGGGTGGCGCTACCGGGTGCTGAAGCACGTGACGGTGGACTGGCTGGCACCGGCATACATCCACGTCAAGACCGTGAGCGACTATAACGGCACCGTTACCATCGATTCGCTCTGGGAGGATATGTATGGCATTCGGCCGCCGCTCGGGGACCCGGCATACTCATACTTCGTATACCCCGGCCGCACCGCGACTTGGGATACAACCTACGGAGGAAGCACTACGACCATGAGGATCGGCGTTTCGATCAGTCGATGACCGATCCGCAACGGATGAAGTGCCGTGCAGGCAAGATGGTGGACACGCTCGCAAAGAATTGGAACCGTTGCGGAAGTCCCCATTGATGTCGCAATTCTAGACGCCGCCGCCGCGCCTGTCTGCCGGCAAATCGCACCTAAGGCACTTCAACTACGGCAAATGGAAATGGGAAGAAGTAGCGGCAGAAAATAGGTCTCATTTTACACGTGGACTTCCGTCGAAATGTGTCTTACAATTCTTTCGGTTTGAACCTAATCACGCAAATTCAGGAGGAGAATATGCCAGATAACGGCTTGAATAAGATCCGAGGATTTGTCGTTTCCGAACTGAATGGAGAACCGCTCAAAGGGATCGCGGTTTCGCTGGTCGCAAGATACAGCTCATCGGGCAGTGGGCCGATAGACAAGCCGATCGATAAGATATTTCCCGGTGCGAAGTTTGAGGAATCCGCTTCTTCCGACCAGTCAAAGACCGTGAACAAAGAAAAGACCCAACGGGTCACGCTGGGAGTCTTATATTCGGATAATGTCGGCTATTTCTCCTTTGATAACCCGATGTCGTCGGCGCTCCACCAATCGCTCGTAATCCTAGAGTTGTTCTGTCCTTATGACCCCGATTTGAAGGCAAAAGGGCCGATTACGATCGGGCAGGGGAAGGATTTCTTGGAAGCGTTGCATTCATTGAATCCTCTGGTTTTTGAGATCAGGGTAAACCCGAAGATCCCGACCGCATGCCATAAGAAAGTGCTTTCGATACAAAAACCCGATTATATGGATTGGGAGATATCGCCCAAATCTTTCGTTGATGTCACCGCCCCCGTAATCGGAGAAGACGACTGCCAGAAGTTCCTCAACT
>JAPLKY010000179.1 GCA_026387805.1 Candidatus Krumholzibacteriia bacterium | reverse complement strand
ATCGTCGCCGCCGCCCAGGAGGAACGCTTCACGCGCCGGAAGCACGACATGGGATTCCCGAAACACGCGATAGCCTATTGCCTCGATCAGGCGAAGATAGAGGCGGAAGCCCTCGATTACGTGGCATTCTACGATAAGCCCCTTCTCAAGTTCGAGCGGATCCTGGAGATGTATTTCGCCTACGCGCCGCGGGGTATCCGGTCGTTTCTTATGGCGGTCCCGCTCTGGATCCGGGAAAAGGTATGGATTCCCGAGCTCATCAAGAACGAGCTCGGATACGAGGGGCCGATTCTTTTTCCCGAGCACCATCAGTCTCACGCCGCGTCCGCGTTCTTTCCATCCCCGTTCGGGGAGGCGGCCTTCATCACGATGGACGGCGTCGGGGAGAAGACGACCTCGTCGTACGGCGTCGGGGCGGGAAACACGGTGTCGATCCTCGGCGAGCAGCATTTTCCGCACTCGCTCGGACTTCTCTACAGCGCGTTTACGTATTACACCGGATTCAAGGTCAATTCGGGAGAGTACAAGGTCATGGGACTGGCTCCGTACGGCGAGCCGAAGTACGTGCCGGCGATTCTCGAACACCTGATCGATCTCAAGGATGACGGTTCATTCAGGATGAACATGGAGTACTTCAACTACTGCGCCGGCCTTACGATGACGAGCGAGAGATTTCACAGGCTCTTCGGAGGGCCGCCGCGGAGGCCTGAAGGGGAGATGACGCAGCGCGACATGGATCTCGCCCGCTCCATCCAGGACGTCACCGAGGAAGTGATGCTCCGGACGGCGCGGCACGTGCACACGGTGACGGGGAAGAAGAACCTCTGTCTCGCGGGAGGGGTCGCCCTCAACTGCGTCGGGAACGGCAGGATTCTGCGCGAGGGTCCGTTCGAGAAGATCTGGATACAGCCGGCGGCGGGGGACGCGGGGGGAGCTTTGGGCGCGGCGCTTTTTGTCTGGCACCAGTACCTCGGCAGCGCCCGCGAGGTCGGCGGCGCGGCGGACAAGCAGCGCGGCTCGTATCTCGGCCCCGCTTTCAGCGGCGACCAGGTCCGGGAATTCCTCGACAGGCACAAGCTTCCATACCGCGAGATCGGAAACGACGAGCTTCCCGAAACGGTCGCGGGCCTCATCACGAACGAGAAGGTCGTGGGTTGGTTCCAGGGCCGCATGGAGTTCGGGCCGCGCGCCCTCGGCAACCGCTCGATTCTCGGCGATGCCCGCTCGTCGAAGATGCAGAGAATCATGAACCTCAAGATCAAGTTCCGCGAGAGCTTCCGCCCCTTCGCGCCGTCCGTGCTCGCTGAGCGCGTTTCCGACTATTTCGAGCTCGCCTGCGGGAGTCCCTACATGCTGCTCGTCGCGGACGTCGTGCCGGAGAGGCGGCGCGCGATGACGGCGGATGAACAGAGCCTCTTCGGAATCGAAAAGCTCAACGTCGTTCGCTCGGAAATTCCCGCGGTGACGCACATCGATTACTCGGCGCGTATCCAGACCGTGCACCGCGAGACGAATCCGCTCTATCACCGGCTCATATCCGCGGTCGAGGCGAAAACGGGTTGCGCCGTGATCGTCAATACGTCGTTCAACGTGCGCGGGGAGCCGATCATATGCTCGCCGCTCGATGCGTATACGTGCTTCATGCGCACCGAGATGGATTACCTCGTCATGGAGAACTGCATTCTCGACAAGAAGGAGCAGCCGTCGTTCCACGACGAGATCGACTGGCGGAAGACGTACGAGCTTGATTGAGCGCGGAAGGACGCGCTCGCGCAGAGGTCGTGCAATGGCCGAGGATCGGAAACCGGATCGTGCGAGGGGACGGGGAAAGCGCGTCGCGTTCGCGCTGTGCGCCTTCTTGTTGTGCGTCGCGCTCGCGGCGGTGGTGGCCGAAGCGGGCCTTCGACTCTTTCTCCCCCAGCAGGAGGCGATGCGGTTTTTCGCGTCGAGCGCACGGTACGGCTTCGAGCTCAAGAAGAGCTTCCATCAGACCTACCGCTATCCGGGATTCGATTTCGTCATGGAGGTGCGGACGAATTCCCTCGGTCTTCGGGATCGGGAATACGGCGTTTTCGAGCTCGCGCGCGGCGGAGGCACGCGGGTGCTTCTCCTCGGCGATTCCTTCGCGTTCGGGCAGGGAGTCAACATGGCGGATCATTACGGTACGAGGCTCGAAGGGATCCTCCGGGGAGCCGGTCTCGACGCGACGGTGATCAAGGGGGGCGCGCCCGGGTGGGGCACCTTGCAGGAGACGCTGTACGCGAAGGATCATTTCGAGCTCTTCAGGCCGGATATCGTCGTCATCACGTTCTGCGGGAATGATCCCGGGGACGATGAAGCGTTTCTCTGCAAGCTCACGGACAGCCAGAAAGGAGTCGTGCGCTTCCCGGGAAAGACGTTCATACGGAACCATTCGCATCTCTACCGGTTTGTGTTCTATCGTTTCAAGAATATTCTCCACGGCGCGATGCTCAGAAAGAAGGCGGCTCGCATGGGGAACACCGTCGCCATCGAGGCGCAGAGCGCTCAGATCATCACCGATGCCGAATGGGAGCGAAGCCTCGAGGCGATACGGGAATTCCGGGACGCTTTTCTATCTTTCAACCGGCGGGGAATCGTGCTCGTGCAGGCGACGGCCCCCTGGCAGGAGGATATCAGAGCACGATTGGCGGGGCTCACGAACGGCAGGGACCTCTTCTTCATCGATCTCTTCGAGGCGGCCGCTTCCATCCCCCCGAAGGATCGGAGATTGCCCTATGACGGACATTGGAGCCCTCTCATGCATTCCATCTCGGCCCGCGCGCTCGGGGAGTCTATACTGAGCGAGGAGCGTTTGAGACCATGAGCATTATTCGTGACGTATCGACGGAGCTGAAGAAGCTCAAGCAGGACCGTGCGGCGCTCAGGAAGTTCGGCCTCACCATGGCCGCCGCCCTCGCGCTGATCGGCGTCGCCATGCGTTTCATCGGCCGGCATCCCCAGCGGGCTTT
>JAPLKY010000131.1 GCA_026387805.1 Candidatus Krumholzibacteriia bacterium | reverse complement strand
GGACGGCTTCGATCATGCCTTGCGTTCGCTGCTCCGTCTCAAGCGCCTCGGGCTCGAGGATATCGGCTTCGCGATGACGATCTCCGGGGAGAATTGCCGGGATCTTCTCGATGTTTACACGCTCGCCGCCTCGATGGACGTCGAGCTCGCCAACGCGGTCGTCCACAATTCCTTCTATTTTTTCACGAGCGACAATACAATCTCGAACGTCGATGAAGTCGATGAGGCGATGTGCCGCTTCATCGAGGCTCTCCTTCGATCGCCGCGCCGCGCGCCCCGGAAACGGATCAAGGATTGGTTCAGGGCGTATCTGAACCTCGGACTCCTCGCGCACGTTCGCGGAGAGAAGCGTCCCATCCCCTGCGGGGCCGGCACCGATACCTTCTTCGTCGATCCGTGGGGCCGCGTTCTCGCATGCAACGGATCCGCCGAGCCGTGGATCATGGGCGACCTGAAGACGCAATCGTTCGAGGAGATCTGGAACGGGCGGAGCGCCGCCGAGATCCGGGCCCGCGTCGCTTCCTGCGGACGGGATTGCTGGATGACCGGAACCGCAGTGCCGGCCATGCGCCGCGCGCCGCTCAAGCCGGCGCTCTGGGTTTTGAAGAACAAATTGAGAGTCTCGCGAGGAAAGCCGGTTCCGTGCCGGGGATGACCGGCGGACATCGATCGATGAATATCGCGATCCTGGGAATAAAGGGCGTGCCGGGGCATCACGGCGTCGAGGTCGTCGTCGATTCCCTTCTCCCCCACCTCGTTTCGCTCGGACATGCGATCACCGTGTACGGGTACGAGAGCTACACGAAGCCGTCCCCCGATTATCGCGGCGCCCGCATCCGGACGGTCTCCGGAAGCGAGCGGAAGAACCTCGAGATGATCTCTCACATGTGGAATGCCTCTCTCGACGCCCGGCGCGAGCGCTTCGACATCGTTCACATTCACAGCACCGATCCCTGTCTTCTCGCCTGGCTTCCCCGTCCGAGGCACGGAATCGTCGCCACTTCGCACGGACAGGCGTATCTGCGGAAGAAGTGGAGTATCGCGGCGAAGGTGATGTCGAAGGCCGCCGAACGCATCTTCATCGGCTATCCGAAGGCGGTCACGTGCGTTTCGAAGCCGCTCTGCGACTACTACCTCGAGCGCTACGGAAGGAACGTTTCGTATATTCCCAACGGCATCTCGTTCAGGGAGAAACCGGACACGAGCTGGCTCCGAAGATGGAATCTCGAGCCCGGCGGCTACCTTTTCTCGTCGGCCGGCCGCATCGAGCGAACAAAGGGACTCACGACGCTCCTGGAATCCTATCGAAGGCTCGGCTCGAAGCTTCCCCTCGTTATCGCCGGAGGCGGAAGCGCGACCGACACCGCGTACTTCGAGGAATTGAAGGCGCGCAAGCCCGCGGGAGTCCTCTTCGTCGGATTTCTCGAAGGCGACGAGTATTATTCCCTCTATGCCCACGCGAGGGTCTTCATCTTCCCCTCCGAATACGAGGCGATGTCCATGACCCTTCTCGAAGGCTTATCCTACGGGGTCCCCACCGTATACAGCGATATACCCGAGAATGAAGCGGTCGCTCGCGGGCTCGGGATTCCGTTTCGCGTTTCCGACGCGGAGTCTCTCGCCGCCGGCATTCGCCATGCGCTCGAAAACGGGGCCGAAGCCGAGGCCCTCGGGGCAAAGGCCCGCGAAACGGTCCGGCGGAATCACGATTGGTCGGTTATCGCGCGGCAGTACGACGAAATCTACCGGAACGTCACTTCCCGTTCCTGAACGTGCAGATCTCGCTCGCGAGCGGTCTATCCTTGGACTTCGGCTCTTCAGCGGGAAATCCCACGGTAATGAGGGCCGGAACGTCCCAATCCGACGGTATGTCGAGGATGCGTTTCGCCTTCTTCTTGTCGAACCATCCGATCCAGCACGTTCCCAGACCGAGCTCGGCCGCCCGAAGGATGAAATGCTCCCCCGCGATACCCGCATCAAGGAGGTGATAGTCGATGCGCTTTATTCCCGCTCCGAGCCGGTGCGTCACGACATTGAGCTTCATGGCGAGAGCGACGATGACGGGGGCTCCGGCGGCGAACCGGTTGGGCACGACGACCCCCCCCATCGCCTCCTTCACCAGACGATCCTTTACATCTCCCTCCACGACGAAGAAACGCCAGCCGCGCGTGTCCGATGCGCTCGGGGCGAATCGCACCGCCTCGACGCACGACTCGATCATCTCCCGCGGCACCGGATCCGGCCGGTAGTCCCTGATGCTGCGGCGTTTTTGCACCAGATCCATGAACGCGCTCATGATTCCTTCCGAAGATCCGAGATTATTCTCCGGGCGCCGGCTACGAAGGCAAAACCGTACGCGAGATTGAGAAGGCTCGCGCAGTGCATTTCCTCGTTGATGCTCGCCGTGCCGTCAGCGGGAATGAAGACCCGGAAGTCGCGGAAATACGCGTCCCGGGCGGTTGACTCGCAGCACAGATTCGTCATGATGCCGCCGATGACCAGATCCTCGATCTTGAGACATCGCAAAACGATCTCGAGGTCCGTGCCGTAGAATGCGGAATACCGATGCTTCGAGACGACCTTCTCTCCCGCGATCGGCGCGATATCGCGATGAATCTCGCTTTCCGGGCTTCCTTCGATGCACATCCCCTTCCACCATAACCGCATAATGCCGCTGTCCAGATTGTCGGGATGATGAACGTGCTTCGTGAAAATTACAGGGCGGCGGCTTGCCCTGAACGCCTCGATCATTTCCTTCAGCGTCGGCAGGATCGCCGGTCCGCCGCACGTGAAAGTGGGAGAGTCCGGATCGAGAAAGAATTTCTGCATGTCGATGATCAGGAGCGCGCTTTTCGCTGCGTCGAGCCGCATTTCGTGCCGATTGAACGGGGCGATATTCCGGAGCCAGAGCTCCGTCTTGCCTGAAAGACTCTTCGAGGTCACATACGGCTCCACGCGCGAACCTCCTCGCGGAAACGCTTTCAAACCCTACCTCGCGGCGCGCGCGGCTCGAAGCGCCGTTCATTCTTCGGGAAAGAGGGCCCTCCGCTTCTCCGCGAAGCCGTCCTTTCCCCCCAGGAGCAGCGCCCCGAACGGACCCGCTTCGGCGGCGAGCCGGCACATCTCATCCGATATCATCCGGATCTCCCATTGCGCGGTCATGTCGCTCCTGAGCCGCGAGAAATGATAGAGCTCGCGCAGATTGAGGCAAAAGAGCACGCGCCTCCGGTGGGCGTTCAGGAGGGAGTACTCGGCGGCCCGGCCGAGCTTCCGCGCATGCGAACCGTAGAACCGCCCGGCGCGCCCGGCGGCATCGCGCAGGAGCGCGACCCGTTTCGCCCTGACGAACGTCTCGGGGATCGATAGCCCCAGTCTCGGATCGTACGGCTGCGGCAGCAGCGTCGCGATCCGGTGCCGTTTGAGCTGCGCATAGCAGGAAGCGGACAGAACGATTTCGAATGCGAACTGCACCGTTTCGAATTCCCTCCAGACGGAGTCGTGCCGCTCGATACGCTTCAACGCACCGGCGATCACTCGCCCTCTCCCCTTCGAACCGAGACGCGCCGCGGCGGCGCCCGCCTCCCGCATCGAAACGCCCCGCGCGGAGAATATGATCCCCGCCGCAAGCCGCGTGTCCGCCTCCGGAGTGACGTCCACCAGACGCACCGAAGCCCCGATCGGCTCCCGCTTCGCCGCGCGACGCGGGACCATCGCCGCGATCTCCCGCATCGCATCGGGCATCTCGCGATAATGCGGCCCCGGTTCGGCGTACCGGATGAGGGATGGGATAAGTCCTTTCGTCGCTTTGAATATCCTGCGCGACAACTCGCGAAGCTCATCGAGGGGATGTCCCGCGAGCCGCCGTATCACGTATTCGAGCTCGCGCGCGTTCACCGTCATGCCGAGCTGTGTCGCGGTAGCGAGCGGCATGAGGTAGCGGGCGTCCTCCTTGGCCCGACCCGGATCCTCGCCGGAAGCCGCCATGCTCCGGTACGCGGTCTCGTACGCATCGTGAAGATCGCCGACGAGGGAGCGGAACTCGCGCTCGAGCCGGGCTTCCTTGATTTCCGCGGGAACCACGACGTCGCGGGCGAGACGGATATACCGCTGCGATTTCTCCGTGTACGAAGCGAGACGGAAACTCTCGAGCTCCTCGACGGCGAGCCGCGAGAGCCCCGTGAGATCGAGATTGACGACGGCGTGCTCGGCCACCGAGGCGTGCCCGAGCCCGAACACGATCCGCTCGTTCGATCTCCGCGCCTTCTCCACGGCGCCGCGCGCCTCTTTCCGAAGGGCCGAGACGTTCCGCGGATCCCTGCTGATGCGGGCGTACGCCGCGGAGATGACCTCGGGAGTCACCGCCTCGCCGAAACGCTTTCGCGTCTCTTCGAGAAGCGCAGCTTCCACGTTGAATCCCGCGAGTTGTACCTTCATCGCCATCCCCGCTACTCCCGCGTCAAAAGCTGAACAGGACGCTCCCGTAGAACTTCCAGTCGTTCTTTTCGTAGAGGATCGGTTCTCCCGCGGCGAAGGGAGGAATGTATTTGACCTCGTTGAGGCTGTACGCCGCCTCAAAAGATGCGGCCACCGGATAGCTGAAGAAGGTGAAGCCCTTGAGCCGGAGATCCAATCCGACGTCCTTCTGATTTCCGTTCAGATCGAGATCATCCGTGATCCAGGCCTTGCCGGCCTCGGCGAATAATCCCGCGTAGAGGGAGCCGAAATAGAGAACGGACGCCCGTCGATTAATGCCGCGCCAGACGGGGAACCGGTAGGTCAGGCGGCCCAGGGCCATTCTCGTTCCTCCGAGGCTGTAGTACGAGTATCCTCGCAGGCCGTCGCGGCCCCCGAGATAGAGATAGAAGAAATCGTCTATCGCGCTCCGGTCGATTGCTCCCCCCCGCGCCCTCAGCGAGAGCGCATGCCGCCCGAGCGGAAGCGGAATGAATTCCTCGTAGACAAAGGTGTACCGGCCGAAATAGTCCTTGTCGTAAATCGGGCTGAAGAGGCCGGTTTCGAATTCTCCCGAGTGGAGCTTGTCGAATGCCTTCGTTATCTCGAGATCGAGAATCCTCCCGCTTCTCGGGTTGACATCGCCGTCGACCTCTTCCCGAACACTCTTGTAATGCCACAGAAACGACAGCTCGTCGGCGATATAGTAGCTCCAGCCGATTTCCCCTTTGAACTCCCGCTGCTTGAGAAGCTCCCAGATCTCGATATTGACGCCGTACTCGCCGTGGTTGTACTGCAGCACCGCTTCTTTTCTGTTGAATGGGGTCGTCGGCGCAAGCTCCATCTTCGCCGTGAAGTACGCATCCCACAGATCGTAACGCACTTTGAAGTCGTAGTCGCCCATGCCGCCATTCTCTTTTTCGAGCCGCTCCTGATAGCCGTAATGCGTGCGGCTGCGGTAGACCTCGAAGCCGAACGTCGGCTTGAACTGCTTCGTCTCGACGGCGAGATTGAGATCGAACTCGCCGTTCGAGGCGACCGATCCCCCGGCGAATACGCTCTGCCTCCCCAGATAATCCCCCGAATCCAGGAAAACGCCGATGCGCGGCTTTCCCTGATAGATCAGGAACCGGGGATACACGAACGTCTTCGTATATTCGATGCCGAATTTCTTTTCCCGCGCCGCGGGCCGGGCGCCGGAGCCTTCGAAGGCGCCCGTCACGCTCGTGTCCGCGGCATAGCCAATCGGAGGGGCTGCGATCGACATCCGCCGCGCCGCGAGACTGCCCTCGTCCAGCCTTTGATCGACCGGGACCGCGCTCGCCCTCCAATCTCCGATTGCGCGGATCTCGAATCCCTCGGCTCCGTAACCGGTATAAAGGAGATCCCGCCCGCTCGGCGTGGGTTCGAAGGCGCCTCCGAGGCAATTCGTCGCCATGAGATCGCCCGATCCATCCGAGGGGTGAAAGTAGATATTGAAAATCCCCGTCCGGTCGCTCGAGTAGAAGAAGCCGGCGCCGTCGTCGCTCCAGCGCGGATCCCGCTCATCGGCGTCCGTCGCAACGATCTCCGTTTCGACTCCGCTCGCGGGATCCACGATGACGATGTCCCTGCTCTTCCCCTCGAAGCGCGTCGCGAGAATCCCCCCCGTTCCCCATGAGAGTCCCATATATTCCCGCCCGCTCGCGCGCGGCGTCATAAACGTATGACTTCCGTTCGCGGCGTCGACGACGGCGATTCGCTGCGCCCCTTCGCCATTGACCACGCAGGCGACGCGCGTGCCGTCCGGGGCCCACGCGGGATTCGAGGCGCGCAAACCGCGGGTCAGCCTCTTTTCCTTTTTCGATTCCAGCGAATAGAGGAACAGATCGTTCCGCAGATAGCCGTGATCGTTCGAGCGCGTCTTTCTCGAAAAGCAGATACGGGCGCCATCGGGGGATATTCCGAAACGCGAGCTCACGTTCGAAACGATCGCCTT
>JAPLKY010000067.1 GCA_026387805.1 Candidatus Krumholzibacteriia bacterium | reverse complement strand
TACTGGCAGCCGGCGAGCGGCGGCAGTTCCTCGATGCTCGGCTGCTCGCGGTCGGGCGGCGGGTACGATTTCATGGATACGTACCTCATGGTCAGCACGCCCATAGGTCAGTCCGGTACGGTCTGGATCAACGGCGTGGAGATGACCGGCTTCGGCGGCTACTGGTCCAATCTGCCGGACGGGGCCAATCCGAACCCGAGCCTGCGCTACCATATGCCCGCCGCATTCGGGCGATTCAACTTCACGAGCATCGGCCGCATCGATAACGACCAGATCAACGCGCACGAGTATTCGCACAACGGCATCGGCAATCCGGGATGGGGAGACGAGATTCTCCTCAATATCGTCGTGAGCGGATACAGCTGGGCGCACTTCGACGCGGTGGGCATCGACTCGTACGGCCATACGTACTCCAATCCATATTCCAGTGACGCCTCGTACTACGGCAACTACGCCACGCCCGAACCGGGAACGTTGAGCCTTCTCGGCCTCGGGCTCCTCGGAATGATCCCGATTCTGAGGAGGAAGAGAGACTAGGCACCTCCTTCCTTTTCGATGCGTCGGTCATTGAGCGGGCGTCCATGAAGGCGCCCGCTCTTCTTGTATCCCCGCATCATGCATCGCCGCCGCTGCCGCCGCTCATTCCTCTTGTACAACCGGCCCCATATACGATAGAAACGTATGAACGAGGGAGGCTCCGCGTGCATACGACCGCCGCATCATCCGCTCGCCCCTTCAGGGGAAGCGCCCTGGCCGCGCCGCTGATAACGGCGGCGCTGTTCGTCGTGCTCTACGCCCCCGTCGTCTCGCATCTGGCGGCGCAGTGGCTGACCGATCCGAATTACCAGCATGGCCTCGCCGTGCCCCTTGTTTCGGCCTATATCCTCTGGCGCAGACGCGCGGCGCTCGGAGCGGCGGAGGGACCAAGGGCGGCTTTCGCGGGAGCCGCATCGATGGTCGTTGCCGCGGTTCTCCTCATCGGCGGGACCGCGGCCTCGGAGATTTTCACCGCGCGCGTTTCGCTTCCGATCATGCTTATCGGGCTTCTCCTCGTGTTCAAGGGGATGCAGTTCGTCCGCCGCGCGGCCTTTCCGTTGCTCTTCCTGTTCATGATGATTCCGCTCCCCTATATCGCCTACTACAAGCTTACGTTCCCCTTGCAGATCATGAGCGCGAAGCTGAGCGCTCTGGCGCTCCGTTTCATCGGCATCGAGGTCATCCGGCACGGTAACATCATCGCGCTTCCCACCTACACGCTCGAGGTGGTGGCCGCGTGCAGCGGGCTGAGATCCCTCATGACCATGATCACGCTGGCTCTCGTCCTGTGCGCGTTCCCCGGCCTGAGCGGCCGCAGGAAGATCGTCCTCGCCGCGTGCTCGATCCCCATCGCGATCGCGGCCAATACGATCCGCCTCGTGGTTATCGCGATCGGCGCCTATGCGGTCAGCCCCGCCTTCGCGGACGGAACGCTCCACGAGATCTCGGGGCTCATCGTCTTTTCAACCGGTTTTCTGCTGCTGCTCGCCGTATGGGGAGCGCTGAAATGGAGACGATGAAGTTGCGGAGCAGCCTTATCGTCGTATTGTTCCTCGCGGCGCTCATCGCGTATACCTACGCCCTTCGCTACCGCGATATCGAAAGCCCTCCGGCGCCGTCGCTCGATTCGGTTCCGATTGAAGTCGGCGCATTCAGGGGCTCGACGGAAGCGGAGGATCCGCAAGCGCTCGAGCTTCTCGGCGCGGATGCCACCCTGTTCCGCACGTACCGCAGCGACAGCGGGCGCGTCGCCTGGCTGTTCATCGGATACTTCGGAACGCAGCACGAGAATTCCCAGATACATTCGCCGAAGCATTGCTACCCGGGAGCGGGATGGAACATTCTCGAGGAGGGCTCGACGCGCATCGCGCTCGGGGACGGGGAGATTCCGGCCAAGAGCCTCGTTATCTCCGATGGAGTCAGAACGCATTATATTCTATACTGGTTCTCGAGCGCCGACGGGATCGTCACGAACGAGTTCGCGCTCAAATGGAACCAGATGAAGAACTCCCTTCTCGCGAGACCGCAGGCGACGGCGTTCGTGCGCTTCTCGATGGATGCGACGGGATTTGCGGAAGGCGCTTCCGGCAACGATCTCGTCCGCTTTGCCCGGGCGCTCGCGCCGCGCATCGAGGAGATCTTGCGCGCATCGGGCGCGGCCCCGCGCGTCGGGGCCGGGGTCGGAGGATACTCGGCGCGCGCGGATTCAGAAGCGGCATCCCCGGAAAGGACTCCATGAGTCGAATCGCACGAGTCTTCAGAATCTTCGGAACGGCTCTTTCGTACCTGCAGCGAGGAAGGCTCGCCATGCCGCTTTTCATTTACTTCCTGCTTCAGCTCTCCCTGATCTCCCTCTACGTATGGAGCGGCGCGAAAGCGGCGGGGCTCTGGGCGCTCGTCAGACCCGGCATGGGCCCCGAAGTCATCACGCACTACCCGGAGCACCTCTTTCTCATGGGGAGCATCCTCGGGAGGTTCGATATCCCGCTCGAAGTATTCGTTCTCGTCCTGGCGCAGGGCGCAACGGTGCTGCTCGTCGCGGCCGCCGCGAGGCGCGCGAGCATGGGCATACGCGAAAGTCTGACGGTCGCAGGGCGCAGGTACCTCCACCTCGTCATCGCGGCGGCGGCGGCTTCCGTCGCCATGTTCGCCGGCTTCCGGTACCCCCTCGCGCTCATCGACGGGATCGCCGGAATCCCGCGCGGACTCGGCGCGGGCGCGAGCGCGCTCATCTGCATCGTGCTGCAGACATTCCTCCTGTATGCGATTCCATTCATACTCATCGAGGGCCGTTCGGCGCCGGATGCGCTCCGGCGAAGCTTCGGTTTCGCGGGACGACACTTCGTCGAATCGTTCCTCTTCGCGCTTGTGCCGTTTCTGCTCACCGTGCCGACGCTTCTTCTGAGTCTCAATCCGCAGGCAATCGCGTTCCAGATATCGCCCGAGTTTCTGATCCACGTGCAGATCGCCGGAGAGGCCGTTCAGTTCATCGCCACGTACCTCCTCGTGGGAGGGCTCACGATCTTCTTCGTTGAAACACGAACCACAGGGGAGGAGAAATAATGCCGATTCGAAAAGCGAACGCGTTCGAGAGACGCCCCGCCCGCCGCGCCGTGGAGGCCGTCATCGTCGCCGCCGCGCTGCTTCTCGCCTCCTGCGGCCCGGGACGCGACGGCGAACGCTATGCTGCGGAAAAGAAGCTCTTCAAGGCGAGGAAGATGAAGGAGGATCTGTACGCGGGCGGCATGAGAAGCGAGTTTCTCGCGAAGACCGCCGAGGCGTACCGCGCCCTCGTGCACGAGTACGGCCAGTCCGCCGGCGCGGTCGCTGGGATCGAGGAGATCGTCGTCTCCGCGCAGATGGAGCTCGCGGAGCTCGAGTATCGCGGGCGGCTCCTCAAGGAGGCGCGGAGCGATTTCGAGAAAGCGATGGAGCTCGCGAAGAACGTCCCCGCCGCCCGCGCGAACGCCCTCTACTCGGCGGGCGTCATTTCGGAGGAGCTCGGCGAGAGCGCGCGGGCCATCCGGTACTACGAGCGTTTCTCGGAACGCTTCCTCGCCCCGGATTCGCTCGCGGCCACTATCCGAATGAATCCCCGCTATCTCGTCGCGCCGCTCAAGCTCGCCGATCTCGCGGATCGGCAGGGCGACCGGGAGGGCTCGCGCCGCTGGCTCAAGGAGGCGGAACGCGTCTTCTCCTCCATCATTGAACGGGAGACGGATCCCGCGCTCCTCCGGGAAACGAGGTACAACCTGCTCGCCGCGTATCTCCAGGAGAAGGACTGGACGAGAGGGCTCGCCTTCGCGAACGAGCTCAAGACGCTCTACCGGGACAATCCGCAGGACCTCTCCTCCCTGCTCTATCTCGAGGCGAAAATCCAAGAGGACGGCCTGAATGACGCGTCGAAGGCGCTCTCGCTGTACCTGTCGATCGGCGACGACTATCCCAAAGGTCGCGAGGCTCCCGATGCCGTCCTGGCCGCGGCGGGAATCCACCGCAAGGCGGGCCGTCTCGACGAGGCCGCGAAGCTGTACAAAAGAGTCAGAGAGCTGCAGAGTGGCTCAGTGCGAGCGAACCCAGCCTAGTCTGGTGGCTGGGGCAAGGTATTAAAACCATAGACCGACAACCCCAGGGGCGCGGCACTAGAGCCGTGGGTACTCAGGAATAATCGGCGAGGGAACAAAGCTTCTGCCCGGCTGAGCAGTGGCAGTGGCGGCGGCGGTCAGCAAATTTTATAAGCCGGAGGGGAGCGGGATAATGGATAGTCCCAAGACTGCAG
>JAPLKY010000204.1 GCA_026387805.1 Candidatus Krumholzibacteriia bacterium | reverse complement strand
GGATTGGACGGTCTGCTGCGCTATGTGCGAAAAAGATCCGGCCATCTGCGCCCCAACGCCCAATCCGATCCCGGCCGACATCAGGCTTCCCGGGGTTCCGGGATTGTCTGCCGCCGTCTGAAGCACATCGAGAGAGCGCTTCATCTGGTACCTGTTGTCGCCGAGCTGATCGATCTCGAGACGATCAAAAGCGCCTTTTTGTATCCGCTTCAGCTCTTCGTCCGGAATGCTTATTGTCTGAATGAAGAATTTGAGCAGCTCCAAGCCGTACTTGGCGAACTCCTCCCGCAGGCGCTCTTCCACGATCTGGGAAATCGCATCGATATAGCCGGTTATCGAGGCCACGGAGATATTCTGCTGGATAACGAACTTGGCGACGGCGTCTTTCACCCGTGTAACGATAACGCCCTGAAAATAGCTCAGAATCGCGCCGCCCCGCCACTCGGGCATAGTGCCGACGATCTGGGTTACGAATACCCGCGAATCCGATACCCGCAGCCCGAATTGCCCGTTGCAGCCAACGGAAATCAGAACCTTGTATTTCGGATCTTCCACCGGGATCGGGGTGCGGGTCCCCCATTTATAATCGAGCCGTGCGACCTTGTTGATCATAAAAACTTCGGCGGCGAACGGCGTTTCGCTTCCGAACGGCAGGTTGACGAGCTTCTGCAGGAGAGGAAGATTCTTGGTCGATAGTGTATGCGTGCCGGGTCCCAGGAGATCCAGCGCTTGACCGCCTTTGAAAAACAGGGCTTCCTGGCTTTCATTGACGATGACTTGAGCGCCCATCGTGATGTTGTCTTTTTCGTATTTCCAGACCAGCTGATCCGGTTGGAATTCGTGTTTGATGCGATCAACGATAGCCATGCGATTCATCTCCAATCTTCATCGTAGGAAGAGCACTTCCCTGTTTCCCAGACGAATTGGCTTTATCTCGAAGGGTCTACCTTGAATCATATCCGAAGGGAACATCACTTCGTGCCGCTCGGCTTTCTTCGTAGAGAATCGCGCAACCGCAGCCGGTATATAGACCACGCTCTGAAGATTCGCATAGCTTCCTATATAGCCCTGCGTATGAGAGGTAAAACTCTTGATGGCCTGCTGCGCTCGATCGGCGCTCACCACGGGGACGACCGCCGACGGCGACCGGCCGATGCTCTTCGGAGAATTGATCGCATCCTGGCATCGAGCGTAAAGCAGATCCTCCGGTTTGACAACGCTGCAAGATCCATTGTGCCGGGAAGCGTCGATCAATAAAAGACCATCGAGAGCTTGCCCCTTCTTGAAAATAACGCCCTTTTGCTGCGAAAAGGTAAGGGTCGCCACCCAAAACGGCACGAGGACTTTCTTCGTGATCTCTGCCGTTTCTGCGCTGCCGAGGAACGACTTGCGAATCAATGTGGGAACTTTTCCCTCCGCCCAATTGAAGTCATTGATCACGGGCACTGCTGACTCTTCGGCTACCGCGCCGATGTGCGTCACGATCCGGGAGAAGAAATCGGAAAGCCAGTTCAAATCGGAAGAAGGCTCTTTCGCATAGTCCACCGATTCTCCGAGAGCCAGCAGGAATTGCGTGAAGGACTCTCCCGTTTCCGCGCCGCAGAGTTCGAACAGCCGTATGCAATTGCCGAGAATGCGAATCGTGTCGGCGTCGACGCGTGTCCCTTCGACGGCAGGAACCTGCTCCTTCGGCTCCCGTCCCGCCGATTCGATTTCAGCTATCGCCTCATCGCATTTTTGCGCGCTGACCTCCAGATCTGTTATGCTCCTGCTCGTGAACCCCCCCTCGGAATCTCCGAGAAATCGCCCAAGGACCCCGATCGCCTGCTCAACGGCGTTCGTCCTTTTCGCCATGGCCGCCGAGAATTTAGCATAGGAAGGGTCCAAAGCAAGCGATGCCCGGCTCGCCGATTCGTAGAGATCCGCAAGCGCCTTGAAATTGGTTCGTGCTTTCTGAATGCCTTCGGGCGTATACGCGCTCAGATGTCGCCGAGAGTTGGAAAGGAATACGTTTTCCTCGCACTGCAATTCCAGGGCGAGAAGCGCCGCCTTTTCCTTTTCGCCGACCGCAAAAGCCAGCGTCTCGGGCGCTTGAATCCTTGCGACGGCGCCTTTTATCTTATCGACGACGAAGTTCAAATCCGGCGTCAGCTGCAGTGCCTGATGAAATTGCGATGAAGGGAGCTTGTCGATCAACGGAAAGCTGAAAAAGGGTTGATACCGCGTCAGGCCGAAAAGCTCGGAAGCCCGATTCGTGGCCGTCGCAAGCGAGGGCAAGAGCTTGTCGTTGAAAATAAACCGTCGAGACGCTTCGTCTACCGTTGTTCCCCCCGCGACACCGCCTGCAATCTCCGCGATCCATTTGCGAACTTCGCTCCTGAGACGCTCCATCTCATCGGCCGCGGTCTGAAGGGTGAATGTCCCGCCGCAATATTCGCAGAGGACGCTGGTCTGAGAGGCATCGGATGGAGCCGGCAATGGCGCCATGCATCCGGGACATTTGAGCGCCTGGGCGACTTTCGGGGCCGCCGCCGCGAGCGCGTCAAGGGGATTGCCCGCGCTGCTTGCCTGTGCGCTGAACTTGGCTTTGAGCTGGTTGTATGTTGCAAGATCAATTTCGCCGAGAGCGAGCCGCCGGTCCAGATTGTCCAACAGTCTGCTGATTTCCTCGAGGTTCATCACTCATCCCACCTAGCTTGTATGCCTATGCGCCACGGCTTCCAGGTCTTTCAGTCTCTCATGATGATTTTGCAGGACCTTCTGATACTCGGCAAGAATCGGCTCGACCCAATCCTTTACCTCTTGCGCTCTCATCACCGCGTAATGATCGGCCTGATTCTCGATGGAGGATCCGCAGATCGTGCAAAGAGTGACGCTGTTAGGACTATCGATCATGCCATGATCCTGCTTAAGATCCTGTACCAGCTGATGATGATACTTTTCCGATTTCGCGGGATAGTACTTGTAGAATATGTCCTTTCCCTGCATTTCCCGGCTGCACATCCAGCAATGCCGCTTCGACTTGATGCGTTCGACGTAGGCGCCGGTCTTCTCCGCCCAATCGTTCGTCATCGATTGCCGGAATTCAATCGACGCCTTTTGCATGAAATCATGCGCCCGAGTCGGCGATTCCATGACGAGGCACAAGCCCTCATGATAATCCGCCAACGCCATGCAATAGATCGAACGGTTCATGGCCTTGTCGAGCGGGCCCTCGGTGCTGAATTTATCAACGAATTGAAAGGGCGACGATCCCAATTTCATGAATGTGTCGCCTGCCTTGCGAAACTTGGCTATCTTGTCCGCGCCGTCGTCCGCATCACGCGCGGATAATTCCTCGCCGATTGCGTTCAATTCGGTAATCAGGGGAGGCGTGGCCATCATATCTTTCTGGCTGCCGATGCGCTCGATCTCCGGGATGCCTTCCAATGCCTGGATCGCTTTGGCGAGCGACTCGCGATCGGGATTGACGACCAGTTGATAAAGACAGGCGTTTGCGGTCGCACGATCGGCCATGGCCTTATTGCCATCTTTCAGGAATTTCTCCGTCGCCGAATGGAATTCCTTGATCGCGTCCTGATATTTCGGAGGCTGGAGCAGAACCCCCTTTTGATAGGCCCGCTCATATTGCTGCTGAGCGTTGAGGCCGATCCCCGTCGCATCCTTCACGGATTCCTTCATCTTGTCGAGAAAACCCATACCTGTCTCCCCCTTTCCAAATGAAATATGCAATGTGGATAATAATGCACGATTGTACGATAGCGATCCATGGCATGTCAATATCATACTATTCCCTATACTATTCCCTGGAGGTTGAATCGCTCTCTTTCGCCCGTTTCGAAAGAGGTTTCATGACTCGGGACATAGCCAGCCGAAAGAAGCTATCTCGGCGCATCGCTCAGGTCCCTCAGAACCTCGGGGCAGGATTGCGATCGGCGATCGAGCGCCTCTCTTGCGGTTCTCAATGATTGTCCCGAACGTTGATCTTGACAAAAAGAGGCCTTTCGATCAAACTTCCAGTAATATCCTTCAGCTTGACATTTCGTTTTTTAATAATGGGTTAGGAGTAGCTCTTGTCCGTGTGCGTGGACATTCGAAAGCCGGGCAAGGAGACATGATGCGGCCAAATGCGCTTCCATTCGCCACGCAGGTCGACGAATCCGGAAAGATCGCCATCGCCCCCCGGTATCTGGAGACTACTCTCGCGCTGCTCGCGATGGAAGCGAACCGGTATAAAAGAGGCGGACTTCTGAAGGGAAAATCGACGGATAGGCTTCTTTTCGCCACAATGTTTTATTGGCCTTTTTGGCTGCTGACGCGGAGCGACACGAAGCGACAGATAGTTCTCGATGCCCTCGGCGTCATGGATTCGAAAATCGACATCCTGAGATCGATCGAAGTCGGGAATGTCGGCAAGCAGCTAGCCTCGTTATCTCCTGCACGCGTTTCCGCGACGGATTTCGGTAATGTGTTGCGCTGTTTCACGGAAACGCCGACGGAGCTCGATGACGCAACAACCCTTGACCTTGAAGGCTTCATCCCTTCTCAAAGCCTGTTGGATGACCTCGTCGATTATTTCAATCTGCCGACGGAATCACTTGCGGCGAATGCCGATACTGCTCTCTCCACGCGAATATCTCGAGAAAGCGCCGAAGGCATTATCAAGATGATCATTGGCTTGAGAGCTCATGCCCTTTCCGATATTCAGGTCTTCAAGAATATTGCTTCGATCCTGTATGGGACCACTTCCGCATGGATCGATGCAATCGAGCGGCAAGAGATCCTTGTCTCCGAAAAATTCGGCGAGGAAAAGGAAAAGATCTTCCCCGACGTCGACGACAAACTAAAAAGATATCAAAGCCTTCTCGATGACGAAAAGAGAACGATAGAGATGCGTCTCTCGCCTCTGATTTCGAACCTCCAGGCTGAGGTCTCCAAATGGATGAGAGAAGAGGAGCGATGGAAACGGATGGGCCGAGGGCACGAGAAGGCCCGCGACAGCGCGCGAAAGGCGAAGGAATCCGCCGAAAAGCAGCTCGAAGCTACGCTCGCGGAGCGCGACCAAGGCATGGAAAAGGCCAAGGCGAAATACGGAGAGTCGATGCAGAAGCAGACTGACAGAATACAGACATTGGATGACAAGCGGGATGCCCAGATAAAGGAATTCGAAGCAGTGAAGAAAGAAATCGCGGATCAATCTTCCGGCGCGGAAGAAGCCATCAACGAGCTCATCGAGGCGAGAGACGACTTTATGAACACGCTCGATCAAATGGACAGGACGCTCCCCGATGGAATATGTTCGAGGGCGGGCTTTGAGCCGAACATCGTATATATGCCATTTTGGGCGGGATATTATGAAAGCGGAAAGGGCGGTCGATTTATCTTTTTGCCGCCAAGCAGAATAAAGGAGTCCAGGAATACGAGAGATAAGATACGGGGAGTGTTCGGCGGAATGAAACTCCCCATTGAGGCCCGCACGAAGGATTTCGAGCAAATGCTCTTCAAGAGACTTCAATCGCGCGTCGCGGCAGATGCTTCGTTCCGTGATGAAATAAAGGAGAAAGGCTCTTCGAACAACTGCCTGTCAAAGAGTGACGTCAGGGCGATGGCCGACGAGGGGCTGAAATCTCTGCAGGAAAAAGGCTGGATCGATGGAGAGCAGGCCAAAAGAACCGAGATACTTTTTGAAGATTATAAAGAGCAATGATACTCACCATTACACACATCATGTATCAAGTGAGGTGATACGACTATGCATAGAGTGATCTTCTTCTTGGGAATAGGACTCCTCATTCTTAGCGGAGGCTCCGCGGTAGCGCTCTTTCTGAAGGCCATCGGATCCAAAGACAGCTCTCGCGAGCAGCTTGGGAGAGGCACCCTCTGGGGACTTTTCACGGTCGGACTTTTGATGGGGCTCTTTCTTCTTCTTGCATCAACCGGGATCTTTGGTATTTAGGCAGCCTGCTTTCCTTCGATGGAGGCAGGGGCATGGCGGTATCCCGCGGCCAGATCGATCTATGAACTGAACCGGATGCTGGAGCCTTTATCACAACAGCTGCCGGCGCGGGAGAGCCGCAGAACGGTTTGATTCGAGACGGGGCTCGGCAGGCATTATGCACTATCAGAAAATGATTGTTGTCCTGAATGAGACCATCCAGCTCATGCATAAAATCGACGAGATCATCAACAAACAAGGTGGATGGCCAAGTGCATTCCGGGCTTCGAGCATCAAATCGACTTCTGAGCCTGGAGCAAGGGATACGCGGGGGCTGGCTAGAGCGGCGGAGAACGGCCCGGCTTATGGAAAGAAGAAAGGTGATTGCGATCTGACATGGGTAGATCAAGCACTGGATCTTCTGCCTCATTGCAGCTAGTCAATTACACAAGATCTACCCCCTCCTCCCCACCAAGTTCTGAATCTTCTGGCTCACCGGCTGGGCCCCGCCCCCGTAGTTCGACAGCACGGCCGTCGTGTAGCCCGCGTCGAGGTACATCGGGGAGTCGGGCTGATGCCGACGAAACCGCCGCTGTGCCCTACGGCGAGGCCGGGCGGTGTCTCGAATATCCCGAAGCCGTAGCCGTACCGCGGCGAGCTCTTCTTGGGGTACGCGCGCCACATTCTATCGAGCATCGCCTTCGAGACGAGCGCGTCCGAGAGGAGCGCGACGGCGAAGGCGAGGAGGTCCTCGACGGTCGTGTAGCCGCCCACCCCGCGGGGCCGCCGCGCAAAACGCGCTGGAAGACGTTGTTGCGATAGCGCGGGCCGGTCACGTGATTGCGACGGAAACGACTGGACCGATCTTTGCAAACATATCACGCTCGACCGCGAGCGATACGCTTGGATACAACCACAAACCCACGGGGGAACCATGAGGAAGAACAAGGCAGCGGGAATATTTGCAATTATCACTGTCGCGCTGCTTCTGCAAGTCGGCGGCAGCGTGGCCGGGGACGCATCATGCAGGACGAGCGAATATGAATTGATGTCGCTTCTCATCCGGGAGCACTACGGCTCGGATTTCACCCTGATACTGATCGACCGCGATATCGAATCATGGTGCCTGCGCGAGCCTCTGGGTTTCCTCATGAAGCAGTGGCCGAATCTCAAGGGGGAGACGATCGATTCCCTCATAGCCAATAACAGCGGAGCGCCATACCGGTTCGCGGAGCGTTTCAGTCTCCCCGTCGAATATCGGCTCATGTCCGACGATGAGTACTTCAAGGTGCTGCGCTGCGATGCGAATCCCTCCGGAGCCGTGACGCTCGAAGCGGGCGCCGATGTCGGCGCGGCCGGGATGGAAGCGAACGCCGCGAATCGCGGCGCAGCGGAGCACGCCGCCGTCGAGCCGGACTGGGACAACTTCGACAAGGTCTTCCCGGACGCCCTGGGGTACCTGACATTCTCCAGGGTCGCCTTCGACGCCGGGTGCACGCAGGCGCTCGTGATATTCTCCAACGCCTACCGGTGCAGCGGAGTACGCACCAGGCCGCAGACGCGCGAGATAGGCTTCTTCAGCAAGGCAGATGGAGCCTGGAAGCTCGTCGGCGTATCGCGAGGAATACAGACGATGGAATGATCTCCGGCTTCGGCCGGGCGGAGCCTGTTGGCCGACCGGTGTCCGGACAACATCAAAGCCGTAGCCTGACATCGGGGAGCTCTTCTCGAGATATCCTCTTATTATTGTTGTTTTGATCCCGTATCTTTGGGGTTTTTTGGATGGTTTATGGACTTCTTGGTTTGGTCTTTGGACACGTCCATAATTATGGATGGGCGTTCATAATATGAGGCCTTTTTCTGTCCTCTTAAAATGAGTTCGCCGCGCTCAGCCAATCTCGATAATAAGTTACGCGCTTGAAGAGAGGCGATTTGACACAGATCCGCTGCCTCTCTTCTGGTTATCCGCCCGTGTTTCTCGACATACTGCAGGACCATTTGCTCCTGCTGCAGCGGTTCGAATCCATGCTGGCGCACATAAGACGCCTTTTCTCCCATTCGCCGATATGCGGCCGCAGATAGATGCCAGGCGCGCCCCTTCCCTTCGCCGCGGCTCTCCACGAGACCCTGTTCAACCAGCCGGTTCAGCGCGGCGCGAATATCCAGCTCGGGTTTCTGCGTTAATTTCGAAGCTTCTGCCGTTGAGATCGATCTTTCGTGCCACAGGGCGTTTAGGATGAGCAATTCCTCCAAGGTCAAAATCCGGCCGCCTTGTTGCGGTAGCGCGTGCCGTTCGGCCCCTGCTCCTTCTCGTAACCGACGGCGAGGTTCTCGTTCACGAGGTCGAGCTCGTAGCAGTCGGTGTTCTTCATCCCGGCCGGGCCCGTCACGTGCGCCCGGACGTAGTCGAAGTAATCCTCGCCGCTTGCCTTCTCGACGATCGCGCCGAGCTGCTTCACGATCTCCGCATCCGAGAGCGGCTTCTCGGGCGGAACGTCCGTCGGTATGCGTGCCGGGGCGAATCTCAGGCCGGCGACGCGGTAGGGCTCCGCCTCCTCGACGTCGACCACGATTGCCGTCCACGCCCCGGTGAGCCGATTCGTCGCGACGATCACTGCGGTCGTGGCCGGGCGCGGCGGGGTGTAGGTGCGAGAGCCATGGACGTCGAAGCCGTCGCTCTGCGCGCGGATTCCGGCGAGGCCCTGCAGCTGCTCCTCCATCGGAACGGCGCCCCTGAATGGTTATGCGCCGACGAACCATTCTATTCGCTCAATATCTTTGACGCCGGGGAGGGAGCGTGGTTAGGCGGCGCAGAAGAGCGGATCCCTGTGGGGAGCCGGTCATGGTTTCTTTTTCGCAGGCGGACCTGACCTCTTTTCTCCGACGCCAGACTCCAGCATCTTCCGCGTCTTCGCGATCTCTGCTGCGATGAGCTTCTCTTTGGGAAGCGCCATCATATACTCGCGCACGAGCACTTTGTTCGGCAGCCTTTCGGTCGCGTAGCGCACGAGCGACTCGCCCTTCGCGGCGCAGAGGATGATTCCGACCGGCGGGTTTTCGCCCTCGTTGACCCAGTGCTCGCCGGCGTAGTTGAGATAGAGGTGCATCTGGCCAGCGTCGGCGTGCGTGAACATGCCGAGCTTGAGGTCTACGATAACCAAGCAGCGCAAGCGCCGATGGAAGAACATGAGATCCACGCGGTACCACTCGTCATCGATGCGCAAGCGCCGTTGTCGCCCGATGAACGCGAAATCGTTGCCCAATTCCAGGAGAAAACGCTCGAGGTGGCGGATGAGCGCCTCCTCGAGGTCGTTCTCGGAATATTCATCCTTGAGGCCGAGAAACTCGAGCACCAGTGGATCCTTGACCTCCTCGTCGGCCCCAACGCAGTCCTCCGGTCGCGCAACCTGCCCCTTCCTCAGCATGGAGGCCTTGTTTCGCGAAAGAGCCGTTCGCTCGTAAAACCGGCTCTCGATCTGTCGCGAAAGCTGACGAACGGTCCAGCCGCCGCGCAGCGCTTCTTCTTCGTAGAACCTGCGGGCCTCGTGATTCTGGACGCTGAGAAGTCTCACGTAATGCGACCAAGGCAGGTTCAAGGCGGTCGCGATGTCCCTCAGGTCCAATAGGGGCGTTCGAGTGGGAGATTCTTCAGACGATGTCTGCAAAATCGCCCTCGAAGATTTTTCAGACAGCGTCTGAAAAATTCGATCCAAATCAAGTACGGCCGGATTAATTGCGGAAATACCAGAAACTTGTCATATAACTTGCAGTTGACAAATTTGACAAGTATTGATATGATCTATTCCGACACTTGAAAACAGGAGGAAGGCATGAACACCGCCATCTCCATTAATTTGAGAAGGATACGCAAGATGAAGCAGCTCAGCCAGCAGGAGCTTGCCGATATGGCCAATATAAGCCGCAATGCCTATCGAAGCATCGAGACCGGGGATTCGCTGCCGCGGGGGAGCAATCTGAGCGCCCTCGCGCGCGCGTTGGGGATATCCGTTCTCGTGCTGACCGAGGAAATCCCGCGCTTGCAGAGCCTCAGATTCAGGACTCTCCATGCCCCCTCGGGCCGGCAGAGAGCCGAGAAAGAGCAGGTCGTCTCCGATGTCGCTATATGGCTTCGGAATTTCAACGAGCTCGAAGAGATGCTGAATGAACGGAAGTCCTACCCCTTCGGGGAAGGAACCTTCGTCGGAGCCGAGCCGAAGCTTGCGGCCTCCGAAGCGAGAAAAATGCTTGGGCTTGAGAACGACGAATGCATAGCCGATATCTGCGAATTGCTCGATGGCGCGGGGATAAAACTACTATTGATGCGTTCGAACTTGGACAGATTTTTTGGATTATCTGTCGGTCCGGTCGATGGCGGTCCCGCGATCGCCGTGAATACCGAGGAATCCATCCCGATCGAACGCCAGATCTTCACTGCGGCTCACGAGCTCGGCCACCTGCTCTTGCATGCGGAGTCCTATGATGCGGATCAGGCCGAAGAAGACGCGCAGCAGGAGTCGGAAGCGAGCATGTTCGCGAGCCATTTCTTGATGCCGAATCGCGGATTCAGGCAGGCGTGGTCCGACAGCAGGGGTTCGGACTGGGTTCAGAGCGTACTTCATACCAAGCGTATTTTCCGAGTGAGCTATAAAACTGTGCTGCGGAGGCTCATCGAAGAGGGCGCGACCGATGACGGCATTTATGAGAAATTTTCGTTTGCATACGGCAGCCTGTACAACAAGCAGCTGAAATTCAAAGAGGAGCCTGATGCCTACGTAGCCAGCCGGGATGAACCGTCTCAGCTGCAGAGACCGGACTTTATTGCAGACCGTCTTGGCCGTCTTGTCATGGATGCTCTCGAGAAGGACCTGATAACGGCGAGTCGTGCAGCCGAGATTTTGGGAATCAGCGTTTCGAAGGTAAGGGAGCGGGTTGAGGAATGGGGGGTGTTCGATGCCGGTCGAAACGCTAAAAGCGATAATCTGTGACGCCAACGTTCTGATCCATTATTACCAGGCCGATAAACAGATTCTGAAGTTGGTCGTGCAGCATGTCGGACCGGTTGTTGTGCCACGGCCTATTCTCGATGATGAAGTGGACCAGCTGGATATCGCGGAAGCCGCATGGCTCGGATTGACGGTCCTGGAGCCGGAAGACGCATATATTATTCGAGCCGGGAGTCAAGGCGGGCCGCTCTCGAAGCATGCTGCTTCTCTTTAAGAACGGGCATCTTTCGGAAAGCGCGGCAATTCGCATAGCCAGGAAGATACACGAGATAGATCGTGGATATATTTCACCTCAGGATATTGAGATACGAGTCGCCGGCGACCTACCTTGAAATTTGAACCGACGAGTTTCAATTTTCAAGGTAGATGAGGTGCCGCGGCTTCCCGAGGCCGCGGCGGGTCATCCCTCCTTCATTTATTCTGAAACTTGTTTCCCA
>JAPLKY010000050.1 GCA_026387805.1 Candidatus Krumholzibacteriia bacterium | reverse complement strand
ACGCTCGGCCTCACCGCCGTGTGGGGCGCCTTTGTCGCGATAGGGGACGGGGCTTCGGCCCCGAAGCTCGCGCGCGGGATTATCGGCTCGAGATCCATTTTGATTGTGCTCGTTCTTGCCGCGGCCGTCCTCGCCGCGCTCATCATACGAGGGCGCCGCCGATGAATCCGGTGTGCCGAATCGCGGATTCTCCGTGTCATCGTCCGGTGGGGGAGTGTCTCATTGATTGAGAACGTGCAATCGGCGACCGATGAGGAGCTGGTCGCGGAGATAGCCCGGGCGCCCGGCGATCGGCTCTGCGCCGAGCTCTTCCGGAGGTACAGCAAGAAGATCTACCTCTGGAGCTTCGGCTACACGCACGAGGTGGAGGAAGCGCTCGAGCTCTCGCAGGAGATCTTCTCCAAGATCTTCCGCAATATCCGCAGCTTCTCGGGACGCTCGCGCTTCTCGACCTGGGTCTACCAGGTGACGAGGAATCACTGCCTCGGCGAGCTTTCGAAGAGGCGGGTGCGCTGGCGCGACCGGCTCCTGTCGTTCGAAGAGGGCGTCGGTCCGGAAGCGCTCGAAGCGGAAGTCTTCTCGCGGGTCGACGAGATCGAGGATCTCGAGCGGATTCTCGACGCGGCGCGGGAATATATGTCGAAGGATGAGCTCGAGGCGTTTGTCCTCCATTATCGGGAAGGGCTCACGGTGAACGAGATCACGAAGATCATCGGGTGCGCGAACGCGACGGGCGCGCGGACCCTGATCCAGAACGCGAGAAGGAAATTCGGCCGCCTCGTCGAAGAGAGAGGCTTTGGAAATGTCCCGTAACGAACATCCCGATCTCGAAGTGCTGGAGACATACCTCCTGGGGAAGCTCGAAGAGCGTGAGGCCGAGGCTGTGCGGCGGCACGTCGAGAAATGCTCGCTCTGCGACCTCGAGCTCAAGCGCCTCCAGCGGTTCGCGGCAATTGATTCGGACGACGACCTGACCCGCTCGGCGGAGTGGATCTACGCGCGGAGAAAGCTCGAGAACGCGTTCGGCGAGAGGATAGCGCCCTCGGTGGCGGACAAAGCGCGCGCGCGGAGCATCCGCTCTTCCCGCTCGTCGCGCGCCGCGCGATGGCTCGTCCCGGCGGCCGTCATGGCGGCCGGCCTCGTCATGATCGCCTATTTCTCGAAACGGGAGGAACCTCGGGTGACCGAACCCGCGCGGCGCGTCATGCGCGGGGCACCGCCGGTCCGGTACGATATCGAGCTCATGGAGCCGGTCGGGGATATTCACGTCTATCCGGCCGTATTCAGGTGGAAATCGGAGGGGGGGGACGATCGTTACACGCTCGAGATATTCACGCCGACCCTCGCGAGGATCTACCGGGCGGAGAACATCGCCGGATCCTCCTGGACCGCCCCCGATACTCTCGGAGCCCTTCTCAAGACCAACGTCATATACATCTGGAGCGTCAAGGGATTCAAGGGGCTCGAGCGGGCCGAAGCCTCGCCGAACGGCTGGTTCAGGATCGCGCGCGGGTCCGCCGCGCTCCAGTCCACTCCTTGACATCATCGAATACCGCGTGATAGCGTTCATTCCACGGAAGTTACCGCCCTCACTACGTGCTCTCGAATACGGGGAGGATCGAACGATGGATATCAGGAAGATTCAGGCCGCTCTCAAGGAGAAGGGTGTCGATGGTTGGCTCCTCTGCGATTTCCACAACAGAGATCATCTCGCGTACCGCGTGCTCGGTCTCGATTTCAAGAAGGGGACGTCAAGGCGCTGGTTCTACTTCATTCCGGTGAAGGGGGAGCCGATTCGTCTCGTGTCCGTCGTCGAGCCCGCGCGGCTCGACGCCCTCCCCGGCGAGAAACGATTCTACCGCGCGTGGGGAGAGCTCCATTCGTCCATCAAGGAGATGCTCGGCAAGCCGAAAAAGCTCGCCATGCAGTATTCGCCCCTCAACAATATTCCCTACGTTTCCATCGTCGACGCGGGGACGATCGAGATCGTGAGAAGCTTCGGGCACGAGATCATCTCATCGGCCGACCTCGTCCAGCAGTTCGAGGCGATCATTGACCAGAAGGGCTACGAGAGCCACCTCAAGGCCTGCGACAAGGTCCAGCATATCAAGAACGAGGCCTTCGCCGAGATCGGCAAGGCGTTCGCCGAGAAGCGCAAGCTCACCGAGTACGAGCTCGCGCAGTTCATCCTGAGGCGCTTCAAGGAGGAGGGGCTCGACGCCGGCGGCGAATCCCCCATCGTCGGCATCAACGACCATCCGTCCGATCCGCATTTCGAGCCGAAGCAGGAGGGCACGTACGCCTTCAAGAAGGGGGACTGTATCCTCATCGACCTCTGGGCGAAGCTCGTCGAGCCGGGATCGATCTACTACGACATCACGTGGTGCGGGTTCGCCGGGGATGAGCCGCCCGAGAAGTATCAGGAGATCTTCCACGTCGTGCGCGACGCGCGCATCGCCGCGGTGAACTTCGTCCGCAAGCGCTTCGCCGAGAAGAAGCCCTGCTACGGGTGGGAGGTCGACGACGCGTGCCGCAAGGTCGTCGTGGATGCCGGCTACGGCGACTACTTCGTCCACCGCACGGGGCACTCGATCGGCGAGGAGGTGCACGGGAACGGCGTCAACATCGACAACCTCGAGACGAAGGACGAACGGCTGCTCGTGCCGGGCATCTGCTTCTCGATCGAGCCGGGCATCTACCTCAAGGGGGAGATGGCGGCGCGCTCCGAGATCGACTGCTTCATCACGCTCGAAGGCAAGGTCGTCGTGGCCGGCGAAGAGCAGATGGAGCTCGTGAGGGTGCACGTGTAGCGGCTGTGCGTTGGCGATTTCGGTGCGGCCAGGCGCCATACGAGGCGCCGGCTCAGAGACAGTCCTCGCGCGCCGACGCGCGTGGCTTCTTGGGGCACTCCGAGCGTCGAGGGATGTCGGCGCGCTGCGGAACTCGCCGGCTGCCTCGTAGGGCGCCCGGCCGACGAGATGACTCTCATGGGCTCTTGATCGATTTTCCACCCCCGAACCCGTTACCACGGAAGTCTTGACAAGGATACGAGATCGCGATAAAGCTTTTCTCGGACTCTCACGAATAATAGGAGATGAAGATATGTTCAGGAAGCATTTCATCCGCTTGATGATTGCCATCGGCCTCGTTTTAGCGCACACAACGAGTGATGCACAAGAATTCCCCATCGCCGCGGGAAGCGATAGTGCAGTTTGTTTTGGCGGGGCTTTTGATGGGACAAACTATTTGGTATCCATAATGGGCGATTCTCTGAGTCAAAATAGTATTGCTGCCCAGCGCGTGTCTCCCGCAGGGAGCTTGGTTGGTGCCAGAATATCGGTTGGCAGGTCGGGTATCTTTCCGGGGCCAAGCGTCGCATTCGATGGGTCCAACTATCTTTTGATTTGGATGGAAGGTAATGGTGATGTCGAAGGGCAATTCGTAAGCTCCTCGGGGGGGTTGGTTGGGACGCCTTTTGCAATTGCCACAAGTGCTTCTTATGAGCGTGCTGCCTATTCAATTGCTTTTGGTGATTCTGATTACTTGGTGGTTTTTGCCGCGGGCGTTGAGCACAAGGAATATCTCTATGGGCAGAGGGTAAGCAAGAGCGGAACACTGATCGGAAGCAAAATACAGATCAGCGGCAACTATGCGCGTGAGAACGCCATCGCATTTGACGGCACGAACTATCTGGTGACCTGGGTTAGACAGCTTGATCCACGGGGAGAAAATGATATCTACGGGCAGTTTGTCGGCAAAACGGGTACATTAACGGGCGGTAATTTCTTGATTGTTGGAGGTCCATATTACAGAGACAATCCAATATCGCTTGCCTTTGATGGCGCAAGATACCTGGTTGCTTTCCATGAACAAGAGTTTAGCGTTCAAATGTGGAACCTATTTGCCCGCTTTATTACCACAGCCGGAGCAATTGAAGAAACAATAGCTATCAGCGGAGGCGCGCAAGATCCAGCCCTTCCTGTCGTTGCTTTTGGTGGCGATAGATACTTGATAACCTGGATGCAACAATCCAACTTTTCGGTTATGGGAAGGATCTATAATCCATCCGGCATTCCGATTGCTTCTCCGTTCGTCATTTTCGGCTCATTAGATAATAAAGTGCCAATTGGGTGGAGCATCTATGGAGACAACGCATTCTTGGCAGTTGCTACAAGAGTTGACACTATGTGGGTCTTTACGGATGGCGATGTCTATGGGAGTATCATTGAGCCAGTAACAGGGATTGAAGATGAAGGTAGACAATTGCCCGAAAAGTTCGCGCTGTTCCAGAATTACCCAAACCCATTTAATCCAATAACGACTATATCGTTCACTCTTCCGGAAAGGGCAACTGTTTCATTGAAGGTTTATGATCTCTTGGGTAGGGAAGTTGCCGCTCTTGTAAGAGACGAAACGATGCTGCAAGGTAGCTATTCAAAACAATGGGACGCATCAGGCATATCAAGCGGGATCTATTTTTATCGCATACAAGCTGGAAGTCTCTCGGATACAAGAAAGATTGTCTTATTGAGATGACTATTGCCGGGGGGATACCGAATATCCTTTCCGCGATCATCATGTCGGCGGCGGTTCCGAACGAAACGGCAGGTCGCTCATGACAGCCGAAGGAAAAGTCCTGGTAATCGGCATCTCGGGGGGATCCTGTTCCGGGAAGAGCTCGATCGCCGCCCGCGTGGCCGAAATGATGAAGGACCGCGAGGCGGTGGTTCTCAGTCTCGATTCGTACTACAGGGACCTCTCGAGCCTTCCTCCCGCCGAAAGAAAGAAATGCAACTTCGACGCGCCGGAAGCGCTGGACATCGATCTGGCCGTGGGGCACCTTCGAGCGCTTGTCGCGGGCCGCGATGTCCTCGTGCCGGTCTATCGTTTCGAGGATCACACGCGGGCTCCCGAAAGCGAATGGGTCCGTCTCGATGCTGCGGGCGGGGGCGAGGGTAAGGGGGCGGTCATCGTGGAGGGGCTCTTCACGCTGCATTATCCTCAAGTACGGTCGATGATCGATCTCGCGATATTCGTCGATGCGGGGCACGATACGTGTCTCGAGAGGCGGCTCAGGCGCGATGTCGCCGAACGGGGGCGCACCCCGACCGAAACGGCCGAGCAGTACGAGAAAACGGTCAGGCCGATGTTCGAGCGTTTCGTCGCCGCCGAGAGGGAGTTCGCGGATATGACGGTCGACGGCGAGAGGGGCGCGGAATCCGCGGCGGTGGAAATACTCACGCGTCTTTCCGAAATGGGATTGCGCTGATCCGCTATTGCGCGGCTCTCGCGAAAGAAGTACGATCTGCACCGCCATGACAATCAAGGAGAATCTCGAGCGCGCTCGGGGAGCGTGCGCTGAGGCATGATGTACGAACATCGAAGCCAACCATTGCTGCCGCGGGCGCTTTTCCTCCGCCGGCTCTTGAGGCACGGCCTCATCGGCATCGCCGTGATCGTCTGCTCGCTCGCCATCGGCATAGTGGGATATCACGTCCTCGCGGGATTCTCGTGGCTCAATTCCCTCCTCGATGCATCGATGATCCTCGGCGGGATGGGGCCGGTGAATCCGCTGACCACGACTGCGGGAAAGCTCTTCGCGTCGTTCTACGCGCTCTTCGCGGGCATAGCGTTCCTCGCGACCGTCGGCATTTTCGTCGCTCCGATCGCGCACCGGCTCCTCCATCGCCTGCACCTGGAGAAGGGGTAACATCGAGGCGCCATGACTGTGCCGATCAAAGAGAATCTCGACCGTGTCCGCGAGCGCGTCGTCGACGCGGCCGCGCGCGCCGGGCGAGATCCGGCCGCGATCACGATCGTCGCCGTCA